>JANXSK010000089.1 GCA_025352695.1 Ferruginibacter sp.
TCTGTGTAGTATTTCTAAGTAGAAGAAATCTTCTTAAATTAAAACGCTTTATCAGCAAAGACCTCAATGGTTGGCCACGTATCGATGCGAATTATATTTTGATTGCCGAAATTATTTTGATGAGCTTATTCATCACCATGAATGCTACCGACAGGGCTTTGCAATTACAAGGCAGCGAACAGTATCATAACACAGGTAGTTTTATTGTTTCTGGTTTGCTTACTCCTCTTTTTAGCGGATTATCAGCAGCAACAATTATAGATATCGAAAGAACCTGCTGGTGGATACATATTGTTGGCATACTGGCTTTTTTAAATTACTTGCCTTATAGCAAACACCTGCACATTATGTTAGCCTTTCCAAATTCTTATTATGCAAGGCTACCGATATTGGGTAAAATGACTAACATGCCAACTGTACAAAATGAAGTGAAGTACATGATGCAACCCGAACTAGCACCTACCGGTGACGCACAGCTGATGAACCCCATAGTTATCGGGTTTGGCGCAAAAGATGTATTTGACCTTAGCTGGAAAAATTTGTTGGATGCCTATAGTTGCACTGAGTGTGGGCGATGCAGTGTAGCTTGTCCCGCAAACATTACAGGCAAATTATTAAGCCCCCGAAAAATAATGATGGATACCCGTGACCGGGCAACCGAAGTTGGAAAAAATATTAGTGTCAATGGTGAATTTAAAGATGATGGAAAAACATTGGTAAAGAATTATATTACCGTTGAAGAATTACGAGCCTGCACCACTTGCAATGCCTGTGTGGAAGCTTGCCCTGTAAGCATTAATCCCTTGGATATTATTATTCAATTGCGCCGTTCATTAATAATGGAAGACAGCAATGCCCCGCAGGAATGGAACGGCATGTTCAGCAATATAGAAAATAATTTTGCCCCCTGGAAATTTAGTCCCGATGATAGGGATAAATGGGTGAAAGATTTATCGTAAAACTTATTTCTATTAATATTGTCCGGGTTAAGAAGCTTTGGGGTAAAATGTCCCGTCCCGAAAAAAGTTTGCACATTTTATTAATAATTTGTACGTAATTATTTCAAAAAGTTTTTTTGTCAGTTTCATTTTTAAGAAAAGGTACAAGGTCATCTATTCTATTTACAACTTTTATAATTTTTCCATTCCGGTCAATAAGTAAATGTGTAGGGTATTCAGTAATATTTAATTTGTTAACTATGTAATTCTTCATTTCAGCAACAGTAGCAAATTTAAAGTCTTTTGTTTCAAAGAATTTTATTAAGTCCTGCTTAGAATCCAACGCAAGGCTTAAAAAAAGTATGTCATCTCTCTCGTGATTGTCGTCAACAAGTTTATTTAATTCAGTGAATTCTTTTACGCAAGCTCCACAATGAATAAACCAACATTTTAAAATAACTATTTTTCCTTTTGTCAATAATTTATTATATACTTTTCCCATTAAATCCGTGAAATTAAATTCAGGGATTTCAAATCCTTCCATTTTAAAATGAGGAATTTCTGTAGAAGCCATTTGTTTAATGGTAGCTTTTATGCTTTCATCGTTAGAGTTGAGTTTGAATAATTGGTAAACGGATTGCCCTTGCAAAATTTTAGTCTTAAAAGCTACTACATTTTCAGTCATCAATTTATTTAAAAAAGCAGCCTTGTCAATTTTTATAGAATCAAGGTCGAGTCCAATAAAATCTTGAGATAACCGAACATTATAGTAAGTGTAATTGTACCAAGTCATAAAATCTTTGGTAAGCGTTTTCCAATCGGTAGTAAAAATCTGGTCTGAAACTGAATTAGATGCCAAAAAATCAATGCTTTTATTTTTTCTTGATTTATTGGTTGTCTCAATATTTTTACAGGAAAATTGGGAATCTATAGTTACAATTAAAAGTAATAAATAAAAAATGCTTCATTTTAATAAAAAAGTTAGCGTGTACGCAGGTGATAATTACGTAACATATTATAACCGCAATCATTATAGCCTAAAAAAACATAATTTAACCGAAACTATACTGCAAAAGAAGTTCCACAACCACAAGTTTTGCTGGCATTGGGGTTTTTAAAAGTAAAACCTCTTGAGTTTAAACCTCCCTGCCAATCAACCTCCATACCAGTTAAATAAATACCATGCGATTTTTCCATGATACAGGAAATTCCTTCAACCTCAAAATGGCCATCCTTTTCGGTAGGCGTATCAAAACCCAATACGTAGGTCATGCCAGTGCAACCACCGCCTTTTACCCCCACACGCAACAACTGCGTGGTATCAAAACCTTCGGCATTCATCAGACGTTTAATTTCTGTTACAGCGTTGCCGGTAAAACTTACGGGTACAGTTATATTTAAAGTTCCTTCCATGTAATAATAATTTAAAACAAAGGTAACTATTAAAAAAAAATCACCATCTGCATCGCTTTTCGAAAGCAGGAAATTTTTGGAGATAGTTTGCTGTACTTTTGCAACAAAAAATTTACATGATTTTATTGGAGATTACCCTACACGACATGCAAACCGTCCTTGTCATTTTTGGTATTTTACTGGTATTGCTATTGGGCATTATGGTGTATTTAATGACGGAATTTAAAGCGCTTAAATCTACCGTTGACCTTAAACGCCCAGTAGCAGCAGATAACAGTATACTACGGTTACAAGCCTACGAAAGGTTAACCCTTTTAACAGACCGTATATCTTTAAAAAACCTTGTAACAAGAATGCATGATACCCAATTTTCTGCCAGAGAACTAGCGGCCGGACTAATTGAAACCATCCGCAAAGAATATGAACACAACATAACACAGCAAAATTATGTAAACCCCGAAGTTTGGAAAGCTGTAACCAATTTAAAAGAACAAAATATTTACATCATCAATGAACTTACCGGTTCGTTACCGCTCGATGCTACAGCACTGGATTGCAGCCGCACAATTCTACAATATACAACTGCAGATAATGCAGAGTTAAGTGGTATTGTTTTGAATGCCATTCAATATGAGGTAAAAAAACTTCTCTAATAAAAATTTTCTCTCTTTCATTTTAAAACGTTGTGTATGCCAGCTGAAAAAAAGATATTTACCGATTCCGGTATTGAGATAAAAGAATTATATCAGCAAGCTGATGCAAAACCCGCCGATGAAAATGCAGGGGAATTTCCATTTACTAGAGGTATTCAACCAGATATGTACCGCGGCAAACTTTGGACTATGCGGCAGTATGCAGGTTTTAGCACCGCCGAAGAAAGTAACAAACGCTATCATTATTTATTATCACAAGGTGTAAGCGGATTGAGTGTAGCTTTTGATTTGCCAACCCAAATTGGTTACGACAGTGATCATGATTTAGCTGACGGGGAAGTAGGAAAAGTAGGTGTAGCCATTGATTCGCTGGAAGATATGGAACTATTATTTGAAGGCATAAAAGTACAAGACATTACTACCTCCATGACCATCAATGCTACCGGTTTTATTTTACTGGCTTTTTATGTAGCACTGGCAAAAAAACAAGGAGCAGATCTGCAAAAAATTTCAGGTACAATTCAAAATGATATTTTAAAAGAATACGCAGCAAGGGGAACGTATATCTATCCACCTAAACCTTCTATGCGTATCATCACCGATATTTTTGAGTGGTGCACCAAAGAGCTACCCAAGTGGAACACCATTTCTATTTCCGGTTATCACATCAGAGAAGCAGGCAGCACTGCCGTGCAGGAAATTGCTTTTACACTAAGTAACGGTAAAGCCTACGTGCAGGCAGCTTTACAAAAAGGCATGGATATAAATATTTTTGGCAAACGGCTCTCCTTCTTTTTTAATGCCCACAATAACCTGTTTGAAGAAGTAGCTAAATTTAGGGCAGCAAGAAGAATGTGGGCTGTTATGATGAAAGACCTTGGTGCAACAGATACAAAAGCCATGATGCTGCGCTTTCATACACAAACAGGGGGTGCCACACTTACTGCACAACAACCATTAAATAATGTTACGAGGGTTGCTATACAAACACTTGCAGCAGTGTTAGGCGGTACACAAAGTTTACATACCAACGGATACGATGAGGCGTTGAGTTTGCCGACAGAACAAGCCGCCAGAATTGCCTTGCGTACCCAGCAAATTATAGCTTTTGAAAGTGGAGCTCCAGAGACAGTTGATCCGTTGGCGGGAAGTTATTTTGTAGAAAATCTTACCTATGAAGTAGAAACCGAAGCATGGAAATTAATAAAAAAAATTGATGCCCTTGGTGGCAGTGTAAACGCAATTGAGCAAGGATTTATGCAGGATGAAATTGCCAAAAGCGCTTACGAATACCAGCGGCAAATTGAAACCGGCGATAAAATAATTGTTGGTGTGAACAAGTTCCAGAGCGATGAAAAAAATACTACTCCACGCTTTAAAATAGACGATAGCATAAGAGAAGTACAATGCAATAAACTTACCCGGCTAAAAGCTAACAGAAATAATAAAAAAGTAGTACAATGCCTGCTGCAAATAAACAATGCTGCCGTTAAAAATACCAACCTGATGCCGGTAGTGATTGATGCTGTTGAAAATTATTGCACACTTGGTGAAATTTCTGATGAACTACGTAAAGTTTTTGGCGAGTACAAATAGGCACTTTGATGAGCCCGGCATTAATTTAAAAATTTAGCAAGATTGGGGTAGCAATCTTGAAGCTTATTTTTTAATAAGAGCCTTCACTAAATAGTTTAATCGCTATTATAAATGATAGTATTTATTTTATAAACAAGCTCCAATACCCTTTATAGGTGCAGGGTTTCCATTAAAATCAAGGCCGCCTGTTTCAATACCATACAAATCATGTAAATCAACACCGGCTTCCCCAAGTACTGAATTTTCAGCAATTTTATAGGCATCAAAAAATTTCAATTTTGAGCAGTCAGTTAAAGTTGAACCAACTGTATTTTTAAACGCTGGATCAATATTTAATCCTACAACATTTCTGGCCAATATTTCCTGGCCATTTATTTTTGCCCATTTATCAAATTCAGTAACTCCTCCAATATTAAATTTATTTTTCAAACTCCACAAATCATTCGCTAAAAAAATGTCAGTTGCCTTTTTTCCTTTTAACAAGTTATCGCCAGCAACAAAAATATTATTATAAAACAAAAATCCTTTTCTTTCACTTTGCGTCGCATAGCTAATTGCGGCTCCTTTTATATTGTAAATCGTGTTGTTATAAAAAGTGCAATTTTTAAATTGTGTTGAATCTCTTGAACTATTCCAGATATAAATACCAGCACCGGCCTCCGATACACTACCATCATTCTCGCTGATATTAAACCGTATGATATTATTGTACCAGTTACTTGCACCTGCGTATTGAAAGATTCCAAATCCGCTTCCCTGATTTTGATAAGATAAACAATACTGAATGATAGAATTAGTAACACCCCCATCTAAATCAAATCCACCACCATCACCACCACCAATAGATGTTTTGTTACGGTACGAAATACAATGCTGTATTAACACACTATCTGCTTCATAACACCAAATGCCTACAGGCCCATTTCCAATTCGGGGCATATCCCAACCATTATTGGTTGCAGTACAATATTCAATTTTTAATTTACTACAATTGCCTGCTATTATTCCGTTTCCACTTTGATTATCTAAAATAACCGGATTGCCAGGATTATTTTCTGCATTGCAATACCCAATATAAATATTATTACAACTTTGCTTTAATTGGTATGCGCCTAAAATTGAAATACCTGCAAAACCATTGTCATGGGCATTTACACCAGTTACCTTTATATTGGTGGAAGCATAAATAAAAACGCCGGCATTTCTAAAACCACTCACATCAAGATCGTCCACCTGAATATCTGCACAGTGGCTAATTGTGATGCCATCTGTCGCATTGCCATTCTTTCTTCCTGAACCTATTAGTTGCAATTTTTTTACAGTAATTAATTTTGAATTTAAAATTTGAATTGCAAATTCATTTCCTCCATTTATTACCGCCTTTCCTTTTCCATAAGTGCTTATTACTATTGGGATATCAACAACACCCTGGTTGATAGAATCTAATAACAAAGAACCATTAAAAATTTGACCTCCTTTAAACAACACACTATCACCAGCTTTTAACTTAATGGTATTCAATTTTTGAATTGTTTTCCAGGGGCTGTTCTTAGTTCCCGTACTTTGATTATTACCTGACAGATCGAGGTAATAGTTAGTTCCTTTAAAAACATGTGGATGCTTTTGTGCCATACAACTGCAGATACAAATAAAAAGCGTTAATAAATAAAATATACAAATACGTACTTTATACATTTTGACTATAAAAAGTTTTAAAAAAATCATGGTATTATTGCTACAAATAGGAATCTAATTTTATGTGATTGTAAAATAAAAATTGTTGCTGTTATAAAAAGTAAACAACAATCTTTTGCATATTAAATAGTATTAACACCAATACTATTTTCATTTAGCAAACTCATCAGTCAATTCATTTAATTTTTTTGTTGTAATGGTATATTTACCTTCATCAATTATTGTACGGTAACGAAAGCTAACAGATTCCCCTTTTTTGAGTGCAAGATTTTTAGCGGATTTTCCATTGGTAAATATTTTTTCGCCTAATGGATTGGCAGAAAATAAGCCATAGCCGCGGGCATGCCAAAAAGTAGGATAATTAGGATTTTTCGGATGATCAATAATGGTGACACTGATTGAGTCGCTTTCGATTTTTCCAAATACTTTGCACCACATTCCTCGTGTACTCCAAACACTGTCACCGAGCTTTCCTTCGCTGGAAAGATAATTGCCATTGGCTATTTTATCTGTACCGCCTTTTACAATAGTTACATTGCCTTTATTATCTGTAAATTCCTGATCTTTATCTGTTGGTATTTGCAATGCATGTGCTAACCTGATACCCAATAAACCATCTTTTGCATCAGTAAAAGTTACGTCTACATTGGCTTTTAATGTTGTTACCCTGTCGATCATACGTTGATGAGCGGTACCGCTAAATTCAAAGCGGGTGGTTTCGCTTAATAATACTTCGTTCTGTTGGTTGGTCCAGTTGGCATGGTAAGATAATATCCCTTTTGTACCGTTGGAGGTTTGTAAAATCCGGTCTGTTTTTATCCATCCATAAGCATACTTTTTTTCTGCAGGAATGGCGTAAGAATTATTCCAGAAATCTAGCCCATTTACATTTTCGAAAGTAAACCACATACCAATATGATGTGGATGATCAGTTGCATCGTTGGGTTGCGGATGTAAAGGAAAACCCCTGGTAACAATAGCTCCGTTGGCTGCATGAATGGGATACAGTACGGGTTTTTCCAAAGAGTCGGGATATATAAAACTGGTAAATAGTTGCTCGCCAATATAAACATCTACTTTGTTTTGGTTGTTAACTTTTATAACTTTTAGCAGTTGTTTTGTTTGAGCGAAGGAAGTGTAAAAACTACTTACAACAAACAGGGTTATGGAGAGATATTTTAAAATGAGTTGCATGATGATTTTTTGTTTCATCAAATGTACAGGCTAATAACAAATATAACTTAGGATACTCAAATTTAAAAAGTGTACCACTTTGCTGGTACTGTATAAAAGGGCGATGCAACGATGTTTACCCTAGCTTCTTTGCCCGGACAAAAATTTATTGTTAAAGCTTTGTAAATGAATAATCCTGCATCAATGAGCAAAATCAAGCTCAAAATTTCCATTTATTCTTTCAATTGAAGGATTAAAATAACCAAATTTTAGGTTAGGGAATTCTTCTCTAATAAGCTCCATTAATTGTTTAACGCCCATGCACTCTCCTGTTTCAGTAACACCAATTTTACCTAAATACCAATCAGGATCAATATTAAAATTGCGCCACTGAATCATGCACAAATCGGTTTGTTTTATCAACTTTCTAAGGGCTTCGTATTCTTCAATACTATCGGTCATGCCGGGAAAAACAAAGTAGTTAATACTCGTCCAGCCACCAAAACTGCGCATTACTTTCAGGCTTTCAATTAAATCGGTAAACACATAATTATTGGGGCGATAATAAGGGGTATAAATACTTTCTCTGGCACTGTTTGTACTTACCCGCATGCTGTTTAAACCAGCTTTGCACAAGGCATTTACGGCATCTGGCTTACTGCCATTGGTGTTGATATTGATGCTTCCCTTTTGGGTATGTTTGCGTATTTCGAGGATGCTTTCCCTGATGGTTTGCCACATTAATAGTGGCTCTCCTTCGCAACCCTGACCAAAGCTTATGATGGGATATGGAGCTGTTTGCAGGTGTGGCACTGTAAACTCCACAATCTCTTCCGGGGTTGGCCTAAAAGTTAACCTGTCTTGTGTACTCACGATGGTTTCTTCTATTGGCTGAAAACTAATACAACCAATACAATTTGCATTACAGGCGGGTGAAACCGGCACAGGACATTCCCACCTACCCATGGCCAAATTTCTTGCAGCTGGACAGTTGTACGTCATACAGCAATTTTCCATTAAATGTTTTACTAACCTGTTGTGAGGATACGTTTTTATAAGGTAGTCTGTTCCGCTTACAATTTGTGCTTCGTTATAACCTTCGGTTTCCTGGCGGATATCATTTTCTATCCTTACAGCAGGCACATAAAATTTATTATCCCACCACCCTGCAACTGTGTAACAGAATAAGGGAAGTGTTGGCGCATCCGGTGCGGTTTCGTACGCAGCCATGTAAAGGCCGGTATGTGCAGGTGGTATAAAAGCTGCCACAGCCCACCCTTTTTCGCACAAACGCATTTCGCCGGTTTTTACATCAATGCCAATTCCTTTTCTACCGGGTAGCTCATATAAATTGCCGCCATCAGGTAAATCAATCCAGTCTTCGGTATCAATAGGCATAGCATCCCAACCACTGCGACCGGTTACATATAGTGAGGTGTCTTCAAAAATATTTCCTGCTCCATCGGAGTATAAAATGTAAGGAGTCATAATTAATTGATAATTGATAATTTTAAAATGGATAATTTTCTGAATGTTTCGCATTCATTAATCAATTATACCATTTAAAATTAATTGGTGTTAATTGCAAAATTCGTTCATTTGTTACAGTTCCCCATTTTAAAAATTTGTTACTCCTTCAAAATATATTTTCCTGTTACGCAATGTTTAAATAAAGTGCTGAATATCCTTAATAAAACTGACTTTAAACCTAATAGGCGAATAGTGATTGAAACTAATAATACAAGCACTAACAAATTCAATATTTTTACTAAAAATAATACAGGTTATATCCCAATAAATTTACTGCAAAAAGTATTAAAAGTATATTCATCAACTGTAGATTCGTTTCCGTTGATGCTTAACTGTAATAATTTGTTGTTCCTAAAATCGAGTGTTAAAATGTTGTCTTTTAAAATAATATTATTGAATTCGCTCCATTCGTGTTCGAAATTACTGAGCATTTTTGTAATCATTACTCCCTTTGTATTTATGGCTACTGTTGGAATTACAGCGATTTTTTTAACCAGTAAACCAACTGCCACCAATACTGTAGTAAACGTTATTGAAAACGTTGCTATAAATAAAATAAAAGCGGCTATCCCCAGCAACATTATTGAGTTACCCTTTAATAATTGCAATAACTTTTTTATAAAAACTGCTGCAATTAGCAATGCTAATGCTGCTGCAATAGGTATGTAATAATATTGAGTGCTGCGATAAAATAATGATGCTAAACCAGCCAACGCAAGCAACGATCTTGTTACTATTACATTAATATCAGTAGTGCTATCTTTTATCGTAAATGTATACATGATTCTGGTCTAAGAAAACTTAAGCCTGCTTTACTTAAATTATCAACAGGCAGAATTAGTTATAAATAAATTCCTTTTAAATTAATAATTAAGATTTAATGAATTACTCACGCAGGATTTGAGGTTATTAGCATATTGCATAATTTAAACAAACACCTTGCACCCACATTTTCATCCCATTCGTCGTGACTAACGCCCACTTCATTTAAATCAAATCCAATCAGCTTACGGCCACTTTGTAATAATAATTTAAAAAGATAAAAAAGCTGTTCGGTTTCAAAACCTCCCTGCACGGGCGTACCTGTATGCGGACATAATTTTGGATCAAGGCCATCAATATCAAAACTGATGTATACGTTTTGTGGTAACTGTTCAATTATTTCTTTAGCTATTGTCTGCCAGGTATGTCCTTCGTATTGAAGCGCTTTAATTTGTTTATCAAAATAAGTTACCACCCGGTTATTGGTGGTGGCAATATAATCCCATTCTTCTTCGCAATAATCCCTTACGCCTATCTGCACCAGTTTTTTTAGCTGCGGTATCTCTTCCAACGAATTATACATGATTGAAGCATGCGAATAGTTGAAATTTTCGTAAGCCTTTCTAAGATCGCAATGAGCATCAATTTGCAGAATACCAAAATCGCCATGCTTTTCGGCTATCGCTTTAAAAAATCCAAACGGTGTGCTGTGATCGCCGCCTAATAAACCTACCAATTTTCCACTATCAAGTAAATCCTTTGTTTGTTCATATACCCACTCATTCAGGTAAACACTACCGGCATTCACCTCACGGAGTGTTTTGCACATAAATTTATTGTCTTTCACTTCTTCTCCCTCTGAAATATAATTAATATACAATTCAGCCTCTTTGCGGAGATAATCACTCTTCATCAATATTTTTTTATCGCAGGTACGCATAAAATACCCTTGCTTCCAGGCATCTTTAAATTCAGGGTCAAACAAGTCAACCTGAAGACTCGCTTTAAAAATATGCTCCGGGGCTCTTGCTGTACCTGCATTGTAACTTACTGTAACTTCCCATGGAATCGGTATTATTACCAAACGGGCATCTTCTTCTGTAAAGGGTAAACCAAAAATATTATTATTGGGATTGCCTACCGAATTAGGGTCAAATTGAGAGAGGTCTGTCATTGCTAAAAATTAGTTAAACTTTTTGCCAAATAGACCTTGGCAAAACGGCTGCAAAGATAAGCGTATTGCAATAAATTAGAAGGAAGATTATTAATAAGATAACGACTTTTAAAATTGTTTTTTGATTAATAAAATATATAGTTTCACACTTGTTTTGTGCTACCTTTACGGCGTTAAATTTTATCTTAATGAAAAAATCACATATTGTAATTTTAGTTGCTATAGCCATTGCCATTGGAGGATTGATTATGCTTTCGGTTGATTTTTCTACTTACGATACCGTTGCTTCTGCAAGGCAAAAACAAGGTAAATTTGTTCACCTGATTGCCAAATTAGATAGAAGTATTCCATTGGATTACGATCCTGAAAAAAATCCTAATTACCTTTCCTTTTTTGCCAAGGACAGTTTAGGCAATGCTACAAAAGTGGTTTATCACAATACAAAACCTGCAGAACTTGAACAAAGTGAAAGAATAGTGTTAAAGGGTAAAATGCAGGGTGATGTTTTTGAGTGCAGTGATATTTTATTAAAATGCCCCAGTAAGTACAAGGATGATAAAAAAGCACTAGAGAAAACTGTTGTAGAAAAAATGTAAGACCGCAGTACAATACATTGTTAGGTATTTAATTCCAACTATACAATCGTAAATTATTAAAAGGATTTATTATCCCCAAAAAATACAAGAAATTTAAAGATAAAAGATAAACAAAGCACACATGCAATTTGAAGGCGAACACCTGTGGATAGGAAAATTAGGACATATTTTTATTTTGGTTGCTTTTACAGCTTCCCTGCTTGCATCAATTGCTTACATTATTGCTTCCCGAAAAAGTAATGCTGCTGAAAAATATTCCTGGATAAAATATGCAAGAATCAGTTTTTATATACAATGCATAGCTGTTGCAACTATATTTGGTTGTATATTTTATATTTGCTCTAACCATTACCTCGAATATTTATATGCTTACAAACACACTTCCAAAGAATTAGAATTTAAATACCTGCTGGCATGTATCTGGGAAGATCAAAGTGGTAGTTTTTTATTGTGGACCATCTGGCATTGCTTATTAGGCATTTTGCTTATTAAAAAAACAAAAGAATGGGAAGCACCAGTAATGACAGTGGTAAGTTTTGCACAGCTATTTTTAGCAATGATGATAATGGGTGTTTATATTTTTGGCACCAAAATCGGTAACAGTCCTTTTGTATTAACAAGAAACGAAATTAATGGTCCTATTTTTGGAAGGGCTGATTATCTAAGTTTAATAAAAGATGGTGTAGGGTTAAATGTTTTATTGCGCAATTACTGGATGGTAATACATCCCCCTATTTTATTTTTGGGGTTTGCTTCCACCATCATTCCCTTTGCATTTGCCTACGCTGGTATGCAAACCAAGCGTTTTGGAGACTGGGTAAAACCAGCACTGCCTTATGCACTTTTTAGCGGAGCAGTATTGGGTGTTGGTATTATGATGGGCGGCAAATGGGCCTATGAATCTTTATCTTTTGGTGGTTATTGGGCATGGGATCCTGTAGAGAATGCCTCTCTTGTGCCATGGCTAATTATGATTGCAGGATTGCATACCATGGTTATTTTTAAAGCTACTGGCCACTCACTTAAAGCAAGTTATTTGTTTGCCATACTTAGTTTTGTATTTGTACTATACTCTACCTTTTTAACTAGAACTGGTATCTTAGGTGATACGTCTGTGCATGCTTTTACCGAAGCTGGTAAAGCCATGAATGCATTGATTTTATCTTTTTTAGTATTTTTTACAATTCCTGCTCTTACTTTATTTTTTATTAATTTAAAAAATATTCCTACAATACAAAAAGAAGAAACTACCAACTCCAGAGAATTCTGGATGTTTATTGGTTCGCTTGTTTTCTTTTTATCCGCACTGTTTATTATTGCAAAAACATCTTTACCGGTAATCAATTCAATTTTTGGCAGTAAACTGGCTCCGCCGGAAGATGTAGAATTTTCTTACAATAAAGTAATGGTTTTAGTGGCCATCATAATCGGGTTATTAAGTGCCATCACACAATACCTGAAATATAAAAGCACTTCTTTTAGCAATACACTTAAAAAGCTTGCTATACCAACAGTAATTGCACTAATCATTACCGCTTTACTCGCTGTGTTTTATCCTTTTACTTACCATAAACAAGGACCCGGTTTTTTAGGTGCGCTGTATGTAGCTATGTTTGCTTCTATTTATTCAGTTGTATCCAACGCAGGTTATATCTGGAGCGGATTAAATGGCAAATTAAAAGCTGCAGGCGGCTCTATTGCGCACCTTGGCTTTACTTTAATGATAGCAGGTATGCTTGTATCCGCAGGAAATAAAGAAGTGATCAGTACAGAAAAGTTTAAAGATTTTGAAATTCCCATGGGGATGGATCCACAAACTAAATTACAAGATAATCCTGCGGAAAATATTAATCTTATCCGCCACGTTGCAAAAAAAATGGGACCTTATAGTGTTACCTATTTAAATGATAGTGCAGGCCATGAAACAGGCAAACGTTTTTATCATTTATTGTTTCAGCGAAATGATGCAGCTACTGGCAAAACAACTGAATCTTTTGTACTTAGCCCTGATGTTTACCTCATGAAAAATAATAACATGAGCAGCAACCCTGATACAAAAAATTATTTATCGCATGATGTATTTACTTACATCTCTTATGCGTTAAATCCGGACAGAGAAAAAGATACTGCTACTTTTAAAATAAGTGAGGTAGCTGAAGGTGATACCATCTTTTACTCAAAAGGATTTATGGTATTAGATAGTGTTGCTAAAAATCCTGCAACAAATAAATTTAAAATACCAGTTAACGGTCCGGCAGTTATCGCAAATATTACTATTACAGATGAGGAGAACATGCAATACAAAGCTGCACCTATGATTTTAATTGATAGTTTGGGCATTAAACAAATAGACGATACTGTGTATGCACAAAATCTTTACATAAAATTTGCTGGCATAACAACGGATCAGAAAAAATTAAAAATAGGTGTAAAAGAATCTGACAAAATGATTGATTTTGTAACACTTAAAGCCTTCATTTTTCCTTACATTAATTTAGTTTGGATAGGATTGGTTGTGATGGCAATAGGACTCATTATGAGTATGATACGCAGGGCTAACATTTCATCTAAAAAAGGTGCCGCTATTTTAATATTTGTATCCGTTGCGTTGTTTTACATGTTTATGCTGGCAAATTAAAGTTGGATGGTTGGTTTACTGTTCTCAGATAGGTCTTCACAAAATAATAGGGCTTAGTTTATAAATAATAAATGCTGCAAATTATTAAATTTAATAGGCAACATCTTTAAAACAACATACTTTAACTCTTCTGAATAGAAGTTTCCAATTGAAGGCTTACAGTTTTTGTTACTGTTGAATATCAAAGTAAATACCCTTTTATTCAGGATTAAAATAAATGGATAATTAAAGCAGGTTAGCTAGTAAATTCCACCCTTCCCTTAAATGACTTTTTATTAATTGATTTGCTTCACCACAATTGGTGGTGCGCCTATTTTTAGCACCCAATATTAATTTTTTCTGCCCGGGATAATTATCGGTTAAATACTTTTGTATGTTTTTATTCTCCAGTTTCTGATGTCCAGATTACCAATTATATTCGCAATTGTAAAATTGAATTTATCCTATTCTTACGAGTTTTGCAGCCGTGTATTTTTATTTCGATGTAATTGATGAAAGTTTATTAACACTTATCTTAAAATGAAATTATTATTGGTTTTACTCGTTTAATAAAAAGTCCTGTAACCCATTTATCCATAAAAACTGTATATTCTAATAAATATTAACCATTTGCTTATTTTAAAAATTGCGCCATCCAAAGCAATTTTGTAAATTTACAATACAAATGTGCCGTACAGTTAGTTATAAAATATTATCCCTTTTTTTTATTGCTTTTTTATTAGCAAAGAATAATTATTTATTTGCCCAGCAACAACTTGTAAATGACACCATAATTTCCGCAGCCATCATTTATGAAGGTGATACCATTGAAGCAAAAACATTACAAAACTTATTAGTAAAGTCAAGGTACAATGAGAATCAAATGAGCGAAAGGGCAAAATGGACCAGGTTACGCAATGCCATTTACGTTACCTATCCTTATGCAAAACGTGCCGGCGGGGTAATGAATATTTTAAATACCCAGCTTATACATATTACCAGTAGCGAAGGAAGAAAAAAGTGTATTCAATCCAAAGAAAAAGAATTAAAAAAACAATTTACAGATCCGCTTACCAATTTATCTATCTATCAGGGTAAGGTATTAATGAAATTAATAAACCGGGAAACCGGCAACAATTGTTACGAAATTATTAAAGAATATAAAGGTGGCTTTACTGCACGTTTTTATCAAACAGTCGCCTTCTTTTTTAGCAGCAATTTAAAACAGCCCTATGATAAAAATGGGGAGGATATTGAGATGGAAAAAATTGTGCAGGAAGTAGAAAGAATGTACGGATATAGGAGCTAGAAAAAACCGGTTAAATAATTTTACCGGTCTAAGAAGCTGTTTGAGTTAATTAAGTTTTTTACCCATTAGGTTAAGTATTGCTATATAAACAAAACTAATGGCAGACTCTTTAGTTCTTTCGTAATCCATTACTAATCTTCTAAAGTTTAAAAGCCATGCGAAGGTTCTTTCTACAATGAATAACCTCCCACTTATTTTTGTCAGTACGTTTCACAACTTCTAATGGTATATTCATTTTTTCTTTTAAGTAATCTGCAATTTCTCCTTGGTATACACCATCTGCTAATATTTTTTCTAACTTTTCTTCATCAAAGCGTAAAGCATATAAACAATCAAATACTTCCTTAGCTCCTTTACTGTCGTGTATATTAGCAGCGTGTGCTACTACACATATTATTAAGCCCATAGTATCTACAATAATATGGCGCTTACTTCCTTTTATTTTTTTATTGCCATCTATACC
>JANXSK010000235.1 GCA_025352695.1 Ferruginibacter sp.
ATTAAAAATAGAAAGGTCAGCTCCCTTTCCTCCGGCAACATTTAATTCAACAGGCGTTATATAATTATTATTATTTACTAAAATAGTTCCACCACCTCCACCACCGCCATTTCCATCATGGCAGTTGCTGTAAGGAGGGGCAGTACATTGAGGGGCATCGCCTCCTTTAGCAATAATTTTATAACTGTTTGCTTTAATAGTAGGGGCAGTGATGATAATGATTGCACCTCCATTTCCACCAAACATAGGGGATCCGCCTGCATTATCTACATGACCTGAACCTCCGCCTCCGCCCATAAAAATTTTATTTTGTGCAGTATTGTAGGTTAAACCATTTCCGCCAATCCCCCGATTATCAAACGGCGCATTACCACAAGACTCTAATTGGTAACCACCCAATCCTCCAGCTCCTCCATTTGAACCACCACCACCACCCGAATTATGGCCCAATCCTCCACCTCCTCCGTTGGCAGAAGCTCCCTTTCCCCAGGAAATAGCATCCCCAAGCAAAGTAACACCTTCTCCCTTTGCGGCAGCAGTTAGTGAACCTGTAGGGTAAGCATAGTCGTTATAAAAACAAAATAGCTGTGTAACGCCCGTATTGGGACTATTACCACCCAAAAAGCCTTTACCGGTTACATCTATATCTGCATAAAGATTTACGGAATCTTTTGCATTTAAAACCAATATACCTCCTTTAATACCATCCCACGGAAGGCAAGTAAGCGTTGAAGTTATATTGGCTGTATTGTAGTAAGGTACTCTTACTAACTGTACTTTTCCTACAGGGAAGTCATATGTACGAGTTATGCTGTCTTTCAATTCTATGCTATTGCCGGTTTTGCTTTTAACATAATTAAATTCATAATTACCTGCATTTTTATAATCAGTAATGTTACCAAATAATGCAGTATTGGTAGAATCAATAACGGCACCTTTCATTTGAATTAATAGTACAGTATCTCCTATATTAAAAGTGAATGCATCTTCTACAATAATTTTATTAGTACAGGGATTAAGTGCTATTACAGGGGTGTACGAATTAATGATATCGCCAATGCCACCGGTATTTATAATTTTAGCACAGGAATCTACAATGAATGTGCAATTGGGATTTGTTTGATTGATAGAGGCGGAGCCATTGATTGCTCCATTAAATAAAGGATTCCCTTGCTTATTTAGTAAATTATCAAATGTATAATAGCCAAGTAAACCAGGTATTGTCGAAGGGCTTGGAAGCGAAGTATTCATAAATGCTTTCAACTCCAATTGGCTGCGGGCAGTATTCCAAATTCTTACTTCATTGATGTAGCCTAAAAACTGGGTTAACCAGAATGCATAATCATAATGTCCAATTCTAGTATTAAAATCATTTTGAAATAAATTACCTGTTGCATTAACCTGGCTCATTAAAAAACCATTTCTATAAAATTTCAAGGTACTTCCATCATATACCATTGCTATATGATAAGTTTTATTTAATTCCAATTCACAAATATCTGGGGTACCAAAAAAGCCGTCAGTGGTTGTTATCCATGCATGATTTGGTCTTAATAAATAATTAATATTGGTGGCATCTATGTGTTTGGAAACTATGTCGCCTTCTGTATTATTACCCACACCTGGCAGGTACGGTTGTGTTCTGTTGATAATTGCTTCAACTGTAACTTTATTACCGATTACATCAAGGTCACCAATATTTACAGATGAACTTACCGATGGAGTATTCAACCAATTATTACAAGTCTGAGCTTCACATATTGACAAGCAGATAAATAGGGTAAAAAAAATAAACAATAATTTATTCATAACAGGTAGAAAATCTAGGTAAAATAAAAATACCGTAAATATTTTAAATGCCTGTATAATTATAGGGCGTAATCTTTTTTAATTCATTTTTTAATAAAGTAGAAATTTTTAGTGTAGCAATAAATTGATGGATCGCCTTTTTATCAATAGTATTTTTTCCTCTTGTTAATTCTTTCAATGCCTCGTAAGGTTGCGGATAATTTTCTCTGCGTAAAACTGTTTGTATAGCTTCTGCCACAACAGCCCAGTTATTATCTAGGTCAGTTTTTAATTTGTCTTCATTCAATACCAATTTATCCAATCCTTTTTCCATCGATTTAATGGCTAATATAGTGTGCGCTACAGGTACACCAATATTTCTTAAAACAGTAGAATCTGTCAGGTCTCTTTGTAATCTTGAAACAGGCAATTTTGCTGAAAGGTGTTCCAGCAGTGCATTTGCAATACCCAGGTTACCTTCTGCATTTTCAAAATCAATAGGGTTTACTTTGTGCGGCATTGCAGAAGAACCAATTTCTCCTTTCTTTGTTTTTTGTTTAAAATAGTCAGTGCTAACATAGGTCCAGATGTCTCTGCAAAAATCTATAAAAATAGTGTTGATGCGTTTGATCGAATCAAAATGTGCAGCGAGTGTATCGTAATGTTCAATTTGGGTGGTGTATTGCTGTCGTTGCAAGCCAAGTTTTGTTTCGGTAAATTCATTGGCAAATTTTACCCAGTCGTATTTAGGATAAGCCACATGGTGGGCATTAAAATTACCTGTAGCACCGCCAAATTTTGCCATAAAAGGAATGTAGCTGAATAATTGAATCTGATTTTCCAGTCGCTCAACATACACCATAATTTCCTTACCTAAACGTGTAGGCGAAGCTGCTTGCCCGTGCGTACGTGCCAGCATCGGAATATCTTTCCAGGTTGTTGCTAACTGTAATAATTGGTGCTGTAAGTTAATTATTGCGGGCAGGTAATCCTGCTCTACGGCATTTTTCCAGCTTAACGGAATAGCAGTATTGTTGATGTCCTGAGAGGTTAAACCAAAATGTATCCATTCTTTTAATTTGGCTGCATTACATTTATCCAGTTCAGCCTTTAAAAAATATTCTACCGCTTTAACATCATGATTGGTAATTTTTTCTGTCTCTTTAATTTTACCGGCATCTTCAAGCGAAAAATTAGCAGCAGCATTTTGCAAGTGTGTTTTTACAGTGGCCGGCAGTTTGAAAAATTTTTTTTCAGCAAGAAAAATAAAATAGGCTACCTCTACCAATACCCTGTATTTTATTAGCGCATACTCACTAAAATATTCATCTAAATGATGTAATTGTTTACGATAACGTCCGTCAATTGGAGAGATAGCGGTAAGTTGGTTTAATTCCATGATGTTGGTGTAAATTTGCGCCAAAATTATACTAAAGCAATTATAAAGTAAAAATAATGTGGGGAGCTCTTTTATTAAAGCCGTTTCTTTAGCAAGGTTATTTATTAATTGAATAGTATTACATGAAAATAAATTAGATGGAAAGAAAGGTTAGAGTAGGTGCTGTAAGTTATTTAAATACTAAACCACTTATTTATGGGTTTGAACAAGGAATGATGCAGGATGAAATTGAATTAATTTTTGATTACCCTGCAAAAATTGCCGCTGCATTACTGCAGGATGAAATTGATGTAGGATTGGTTCCAGTTGCTATTATCCCGGAAATGAATAACTATTTTATTATCGGGGATCATTGCATTGGAAGTGAAGGAGAAGTAGCGAGTGTTTGCCTTTTTAGCGAAGTGCCCATCGAACAGATAGAAACAGTATTGCTGGATTATCAAAGCCGTACTTCGGTAAAGTTAGCCCAGGTACTATTGAAAGAATTCTGGAAAATTAACCCGGTTTTTAAAAATGCAGCAATAGATTTTCGTGCTGCAATTACAGGTACTACTGCAGCAGTAGTTATTGGCGACAGGGCATTGGAGCAACGGAAAATTTCAACATATAGTTATGATCTTTCACTGGCGTGGCATCAACATACCGGCTTGCCTTTTGTATTTGCTGCCTGGATCAGCAATAAGCCATTAGAGGAAGAATTTATTGGCAAATTTAATGCTGCCAACGATATAGGTTTGCAGTATATTGACGAAATAGTAGTAAATAATCCTTTTCCTGTTTTTGATTTAAAAGAATACTATACAAAATATATAAGTTATAAATTAACTGATA
>JANXSK010000148.1 GCA_025352695.1 Ferruginibacter sp.
AAACATCGGTTATAGCGGCTGTTAGTGTTGTTTTACCATGATCCACGTGACCGATAGTACCAACGTTTAAGTGGGGTTTATCCCTCTTGAAAGATTCTTTTGCCATTGTTTATTTTTTAATAATTGTTTTGAAAATTGGTTCTCATTTATAGTCTGTAACCATCGACATTATTTTTTTACCAAACTAAGTACTGCTATTAAACATTGTTGCATTGCACTTATACCAAATACCACTTTTCAACATTAATATTTATATCTCAAAAAAGAGCCGTTGGTGAGAATCGAACTCACGACCTCTTCCCTACCAAGGAAGTGCTCTACCCCTGAGCTACAAAGGCTTAAAATCCGAGGCCCTAACTAAGGGAAAACAAAGAGCGGAAGACGAGGCTCGAACTCGCCACCTATAGCTTGGAAGGCTATCGCTCTACCAAATGAGCTACTTCCGCTTGTTTGATTAACCTAACATTGATAATGGTTAACACTTCAAAATTTAAAAGAACTAACGAATAGCTAATAAATTTACTAGCTATTCTTAAAGTGGGCAGAGTAGGGTTCGAACCTACGTACACTTACGTGAACAGATTTACAGTCTGTCGCCTTTAACCACTCGGCCATCTACCCAGATAAAAACAAATATATTATAATATAAATTTTAATGGTTCAGAGCCGTAGACTGGAGTCGAACCAGCGACCTACTGATTACAAATCAGTTGCTCTACCAACTGAGCTACTTCGGCTTATTTTAAAAGAACTTTCTCCAAAAATAAATTGAAATATTACACTACTATTTTTGGGATGGCAAAGGTAGGTATATTTGATTAATACAAAAACTTTGTAAACGATTTTTTTATCCTAAAAAAATAAAATTGTGTGTAAGCACATAATGACATAAAAAAAACCCCGTTTTTCGGGGCTTTTATATTAAGCTGCAATTTTCTCTTTTTTTCGTTTTATCTGTAATATCACAGAATCCAGCGCTTCATCAAAACTTTCCTCAAACGATTTAGAAGAATGCTTCACAAAAAAATCATACTTAGGAATATGCACTTTAATTTCTGCAACCTTGTCTTTAATCGTGTGTACAACATTGTCTAATTTTAAATACACGTCAACTTTTGTAATTCTGTCGTGCACTTGTAAAAGTTTTGCAAGCTTTTTTTCAATATACACTTTCAATTTTGAATCTGCGATAAAATGCACAGTCTGAATGTTTACGTTCATAGCAATCTAATTTTTAATCAGTGAAAAATTGTGTGAAAAATTTAGGTAAACAATTACTTCATAGGCTATAATTATTTATGTTTTAAAAGGTAAAATTTGATAATTCAAGTTAACGCTTACTGATTTAATTTCCAAATAAATGTAGGCAGCTAATGGCAAAACTTATAATATTTAAATTTATTGTACAATCAATAAATTTATGCCTTTGGGTGCGCTTTATTATGGACCTCTTTTAGCTTTTCAATCGTATTGTGAGTATATATCTGAGTTGCGGCAAGGCTACTATGACCTAATAATTCTTTTACAGCATTTATATCGGCCCCATTGTTCATCAAATGTGTAGCAAAAGTATGTCGCAATACATGGGGGCTTTTTTTATAAATGCTGGTAACTGTAGATAAATATTTCCTTACTACATTATAAATATATTTTGGATACAACTTTTTGCCCTTTTCATTTACCAGTAAAATTTCTGTATCAGCTAATTCAAAATCATTCCGCTTTTGAGCTATATATTGCAAAATAAATTGCCTTAATTCATTATTAATGGGGACTATCCTTTCTTTGTTTCCCTTTCCCAATACCTTTATTGTTCCGTTTTTACTATCAATGTGTGCCTCTCTAAGACTTATTAGCTCTGCCTGACGGATACCAGTATTATAAAGTAAATGAAATAATAACCGATTTGTTTTTCCATTCCAATCATCTGAAAATTCAACGTGATTGAACAACGTATTAATGTCTTTTTCTGCTACAAATTGGGGTAATCTTTTTTTTACTTTAACTGAAAGGATAGTCGCCATTGGGCTTGTTTGTAATAAACCCTGTTTTAACTGGTATTTAAAAAAAGATTTTAGTGTTGATATTTTACGGTTTATACTTTTAGATTCCAGACCATTTTCTTTAAGCCCAGCCAGCCAGCTACGAACAAAAGATGGTTTTATTTCGCTGGGAGAAGTTGAACTGAAAGTTTTTTCAATAAAATCAAAAAAATGAGTGAGATCGTTTTGATAAGATGTTATAGTATTTAGTGAATACCTTTTTTGAAATTGCAGGTAATCCAAAAAAGCTTGTATTAATTGAGGTTGAGTTATAGACATAAAAAAAACTGATAACCAAAGTTAGAGGTTATCAGTTTAAAATATTCTAATCTTAAAACGAATTAAATGTCTATTTTACCACTTGCAATATTCTGCTTGTATACTGCTTTTAAAACTTGCGTACGACGCCTAATAGACGGCTTTATAAAAGCCTGTCTTTCTCTTAACTGAAGAAGTACGCGGCTTTTTTCGAATTTCTTCTTATACTTTTTTAACGCCTTGTCTATGTTTTCGCAATCTTTTGAATCTATTATTAACATTTGATATACCTCCTTTGGTAGTTTTTTT
>JANXSK010000175.1 GCA_025352695.1 Ferruginibacter sp.
GGCGAAGGCTATTTTGATGTGGTAAAAAATGCTGAAAAGCCATTTATCATCCATACCAGTAAAATGGATATTAAAGTGTTGGGTACTGTTTTTAATGTAAGGTGTTATCCCGGAGAGAAAAACACAGAGACTAGTTTACTACGAGGTAGTATTGAAGTTACCCTAAGAAGCAGGAAAGAAAAGATAATGCTAAAACCATCTGAAAAATTAATTATTAATGATGATATTGTTGCTGTAGCTGCAACAATAAAAAATGCAGATAAACCCATTGCGATAGTAACTCCTGATCAGATAATCGTACTCCGGCATTTAACCGTACTCCCCAAAGACAGCACCATAGTAGAAACAGCCTGGGTAGAAAATCGCCTGGTATTTAGCAGCGAATCGTTTGAAGAAGTTGCCTTAAAAATGGAGAAATGGTATGGGGTGGAAATTAAATTTGCTGATGAAAAATTAAAATTATATCGGCTTACGGGCTCTTTCGAAAAGGAAACTATTTCAGAAGCATTAGAGGCGATTCAAATCTCTACCCCTTTCTTTAAATACAAAATAAATCATCAAAATATTAGCATTTTCAAATAATAACAAGCCATGCATACAACAATTACAAATAATTCTTCCTAAACTTTCTGGATAAAAAAATAAAAAATGTTGGCATAGCTGACGGATAAAATGATAACTAAAAATAGAAATTTTAATGAGATGTAGGAAGGTTTAGAATCGTCCTTTTTATTAACTCAATCTTTCATGTATGAGAAAAATTAACCGTTTACTTTATTTAGAAAAAAGAAGCGTTTCAAAAATGTTGCTGCTTATGAAAATGACGATTGTACTTTTATTGGTCACCAGTTTGCAGTTATCCGCAAAATCTTATTCTCAGGATAAGATCACCATCAATCTTCAATCTGCCAAACTTAAAACAGCGTTAAAACTTATTGAGGAAAAAAGCATCTTTCGCTTTTTGTACAACGATATTGTAGTTTCCTCTAATCAAAAAGTAAGTATAAATGTGGTGAACATACCTGTATCAGAAGTATTGGATATTATATTTGAAAAGACCAATTTAATTTATCGTATTCTGGAAAATAACCTTGTAGTAATTACCAAAAAAGATTTTATTTTTCAGGAGGTAAAAGTGAGGGGAAAAGTAGTTGGTATTTCAGGAGAACCTTTGCCTGGTGTATCAATTAAAGTAAAAGGCTCTGCATTAGGAACTTCAACCATTGCAGACGGAACTTATGCATTAACTACTCCGGATGGTGCAACGCTACTATTTTCATCAGTAGGATTTGAAACACAAGAAATACCATTGAACGGCCGTACCGAAATAAACGTTGTTTTAAAAACCATTGCTAAAGATATTGAGCAGGTTGTAGTTGTAGGGTACGGTACTTCACGCAAAAAAGATTTAACAGGTTCTGCCGCTTCCATTAAAGGTTCGGATATTGCTAATGTGCCTGCGCTAACTGCAACGCAAGCCATACAAGGCAAAGTGGCGGGTGTACAAATTACCAGTAGCGGAGCGCCAGGCAGCACGCCAATTGTTAGGATAAGAGGAGTAGGTTCTATCCTTGGAGGCGCTGATCCGTTATATGTAGTTGATGGAATTATTACCGGCGATATCAGGAACATCAATAGTGCAGATATTCTTTCGGTTGATATTTTAAAAGACGCTTCTTCTACAGCAATTTATGGTGCAAGGGCTGCTAATGGGGTGGTTTTAATTACTACAAAAGCAGGCACTAAAGGTAAATTTACTGTTAACTATAATGGATATGGAGGTGTAAAAATGCTGGTGCATAAAGTACAAATGGCAGAGCCTAACCTGTTTGCAATTTACTCTAACGATGCTGCTGGTGCGCCTAATATTACCAGCGCCGATATTACCGGAAAAACAGATTGGTATAGTGAAATAACAAGGCCTGCAATTATTCAAAATCATAACTTATCCGTAAGTGGCGGAAAAAATAAGTACAAGTTTTACGTGTCTGGTGGGTATCTTAATGAACAGGGTGTTTTAAAAGGAAACGATTATAGCAGGATGTCAATAAGATTAAATCAGGAACTTAATGTTACCAGTAAATTAAAATTTGGAAGTACTCTTTCTTTTTCCCATTATATTTCTAACAATAAACCTTACGGTGTTTTTACACAGGCCTATATTGCTGCGCCGATGTATAATGCCAGAAATGCTGATGGCACTTATGGATTTACTGAAAAAAGTAATGTAGGTAATCCGTTGGCTTCACTGGATTATACGCATGATAAAAGTTATGGTAACCGGGTTGGTGGTAATGTTTGGGGCGAATATAAAATAACAAAGGATCTATCTTTCCGTTCCTCTATTGGTGTTGATGCGGAGCAGAATAACGGGCAGGTATATGTTCCCGTTTATATGGTAAGCTCTACCCAAAAAAACGAAGTAAGCCATCTCTATTATAGTGCAGATAGTATTTACCAATGGACATGGGATAACTATTTTACCTATACAAAAAACCTGGGCAGTGATCACCGTATTGTAGTAACTGCCGGGCATACTTCAGAAAGAAGAAATGGCTGGTCGCAAAATTCTTCAAAAGATAATATTTCTGGTGATAAAATGTTATGGAAACTAAATTTTAATGATACCGCAGGAAGCCAGCAGAATTTGCGTACACCTATTGGCAATTACTATAAAAGAGAATCTTATTTTGTTCGTGCCAATTACCAATTCCGCGATAAATATTTGGTAAATGCAACTTTTAGGCGTGATGCCAATAGCAATTTTTCTCCTGATAACCGTTGGGGAAATTTTCCTGCAATAGGTGTTGGATGGATTGTTTCTAAAGAAGCGTTTATGAATAATCAAAAAGTATTCAGTAACCTTAAACTAAGGGCAAGTTATGGTATTGTAGGTAATGATGTTATCAGTCCTGGGCAGTTTTTACTTAGGCCTGCAGAACGTTTGTATGCTTACTTTGGCACCAATAGAATAAATGGCGCTATACCAACAGGAATAATAGATCCTAATTTAAAATGGGAAGAAAATAAAGAGTTTGATGTAGGAGTTGAATTTTCATTGTTTGATAAAAGATTAACCGGCGAAGTAGATTATTACCATAAAAATTCTACCAATGCATTGTTTACAGTTCCACTAACTGATTTGGGTTTTGGAAGCACCTTTTTAACCAATGCGGCAAATATTGTAAACAGGGGAGTAGAAATTTCATTGGGTTGGAACGGGAAAATAAATGAGCACACAAAATATGCTTTAAATGGAAATGTAACTTTCAACAAAAATGAAGTAACAAATATTGGACTGGGCAAAGCACTCTATTACGGAAGTTTAAATAATGGCTACCAGGCAACCGCCACCGTAGTTGGGCAACCTATTGGATCTTTTTGGGTGTATAAAACAAATGGTATTTTTCAAACAGCTAATGACGTTGCTAACTATCCGCATTTAACCGATACCAAACCCGGCGATTTTAGAATTGCAGATGTAAATAAGGACGGCGTTATTGATGACAATGACAGGGTTTTTGTTGGCTCTTATCAACCTAAATTTTATGGAGGGTTTAATGGATCGGTAACGTTTAAAAAATTCGATTTTAGTTTTGATGTGTATGGCAACTTTGGTAATAAAGTGTACAATGCTAAAAAGGGTGTACGTACCGGTGGCAATTACAATGTAGAATATGATGTAGCCATCAACAGGTGGCAACCTGGAAGCAACGAAAATATTTATCCACGGGCCTTTAATGGGGTTGTGCCACCAATGGATTATTTTATAGAATCAGGATCATTTGTAAGGATAAATAATTTAACTGCAGGCTACACTTTACAACCAAAAAATAACCTGCATGTTGGTTCTGTCAGAGTATATGCAAGCGCTCAAAATCCTATTATTTTTACAAAATATACAGGTTTTACTCCGGAGCTGCCCGGCAATCAAAATGAGGCGGGTATTGAGTTAAATATATATCCTGTTTCTGCAACTTATATGATAGGGCTAACCATTCAATTTAAATAATTTTTTTTATTAAAGAGATTTTTAAAACATCCGGCATAAAAACAAAGGTTTACTAAATCAGGTATCCGGACAACACAAACGATTAAAATATTTGAGATGAAAAATTTAATTAAAATAGTTGTTCTTTTTTTTACTACAGCTTGTTTTCTATCCTGCGGTAAAAAATTTCTGGAAGAACAACCTCGAACGGTTTCACTGCAAGATCTATTAAAAAGTGCTGATGGTGGCCAAAGAATGATTGCCGCAGTGTATAGTAAATTGTATGATTTTGGCGAACATACATTTTCCTGGATTGGTATTACCAGCATAGCATCAGATGATGCGGACAAAGGAAGTGATGTAAGTGATTCAGGAGCTGATAAGGACCAGTTAGACGATTGGACATTTAAACCATCTGCTATTTCTTTTGGAGAAATATGGCTTAACAATTTTGAGGGTATTGGCCGTGCAACTTATGCATTAAAATATTTACCCGATATGGATATTGCGGATAAAGACCGCTTTATCGGCGAGGCAAAAATGTTGCGTGCCTATTTCTATTGGAATCTTGTACGCAGTTTTGGTGGAGTGCCTATAATTAATAAAATACTGGAATCAGAAACTGATATTGAGACGGCAACAACACGTGCCACGGTAGATCAGGTGTATGCTTATATTGAAAGTGATTTAACTGATGCTATGGCAAAACTTCCCTTAATGATATCTGCCTCCGAAAATGGAAGAGTATCAAAAGGTGCTGCAGAAGCCTTGCTGGCAAAAGTTTATTTATACCAAAAAAAATGGGGGCAGGCAAAAGCTATGTGCGATGCGCTGATAGCTTCTAATCAATATTCTTTAATTGCTGATTATTCTAAAATATGGCGGGAAGCAGGAGAATTTTGCCCCGAATCTATCTGGGAAGTTAATGCGATAGGTACTACACCTAATTTAGGAATAGACGGATATTTTTTGGTGCAGGCGCCCCGTGGTGCCAATGGTTTAGGCTGGGGATTTAATACGCCATCGCAAGATTTGGTGAATGCTTACGAACCCAATGATGTAAGAAAGGCTGCTACCATTATGTTTGCCGGACAAACACTTTGGGATGGTTTTCAGGTGAGTCCATTGGCAGCTAACCCCCGTTACAATTATAAATCTTATGTAAGTAAAACAAAAGAAACTTACAATGGTGATGATGTACAAACCAATAAAAATTTGCGGATACTTCGTTTTGGCGAAATTCTATTAATAAAAGCCGAAGTAGAAAATGAATTGGGAAATATTTTACCTGCACAACAAGCACTTGATAGCATCAGGCATAGGGCGGGCCTTGCTGGTACAACAGCCAATACCCAACCTGATTTAAGAAATGCGATATATAAAGAGCGCCGGGTAGAAATGGCTTTTGAACACGACCGCATGTTCGACCTGCAAAGGACAGGAAACGCAGGCGCTGTTTTAAGGGCTTTGGGCAAACCCTATATAGATGGCAAGCATAACCTATTTCCTATACCGCAGATAGAAATTAATTTAAGTAATGGTAAACTTTTGCAAAATCCAGGGTATAATTAAAAGTCATTCATTTAAAAGCCGCACTTTGCAGAAGTAGCTTTAAACATAATGTTTTTTGGAATAAAAAAGGAATGGTATTTGGAGTACACTTTAAAAAAATCTAAACCCCCACTGGGAATTTATTAATAATCAATTAAACTTTAAACAACATGAAAAAAATTGCAATGAAAAATGTTTTCTTTTTATCAATAGGAGCATTTCTTCTATCCGTAACAAACACCTCCTGCAAAAAAAGCAAAAATGATGTAGTCCTCCCTCCAATTGGCGGTTATAATACGTCTAATGATGTAGCTGCAGCAAATCTAAAAGCACATTGGACATTTGATGGCAATGCAAATGAATCAATTTCTTCAACAGCTCCTTCTACAAGTTTAAAATCTTCTTTTGTACCTGGTGTAAAAGGTCAGGCTGTAAAATTAGATAGTGGTTATATTTTATATCCAACAATTGCTGCTTTAAATACTGCTAACCTTGGAAGTGTTACAGTGAGTACTTGGATAAATACTGATAATCAGGGTGATGGTTCCCGCCCAACAGGGGTTTTTGCTTTAACATTGGGCCCTACTCAAACTGATTGGAATCTAGGTCCAGTATCTATGTCTCTAGAGAATGGTCGTCCAACATCTTATGATGATACCTTAGTCGTTAAATCAAATGTGTCTACATACGGTTCAGGGTCATGGGTTGGAGGAGACAACATTAATGATTATGGTCTTAGAGAAACTGATTTTAAAACAGTACACGGAACAAATAAATGGGTGCAATATATATTTAGATATGATGGCACAGGGTCGTTTTTAGATCTTTATGCAAATGGAGTATTAGTGTCCAACAACAATTTTCGGTTTAAGTACACTGGAGCACTTCCAGGAGATGGCTTTGGTCCTATTGTATTACCAGCAGCAACGCAAACACAAGTTTTAATAGGAGGTTTTGCTAATGCAACTACAGGTTTTCCTATGTCTACTCTAAAAGGATTTCAGGGGTTATATAGAGGTTCTATTGATGAACTTAGATTTTATAATAAAGCACTAAGCGCAGATGAAATTACTGCCTTATATCAATTAGAATTAGCAGGACGGTAAGTAAGAATAACATCTTAACAAAAAAAAGGACTATCAATTTGGTAGTCTTTTTTTTATCAAAAAATCTCAATGTTTCTGGATTTTCCGACATAATTCTTTTTATAAATACTTTAATATTTAGTATATATTTATGTTTGAATTGTATTTCATTCTCATCCTTAAACCTTTACTTATGCAACACGAAAACTTTACTTTTAAAAAAAAATCTGATTTTGTTCGTTTTTCACTTTTTTGCAATTTCTTTTTCAATATCAGATTTGCAAGCTCAAAGTACTAATCTGATAATAGATGCAACTTGCACAAATCCGATTGATAATGGTTGTCCTACTTTTACTAATACTTGTAATAGTAATTCAGGATGGACATCCAGTCATGGAACTCCTATATTAGCATTTTTATCAAAAGGGAAATTTCAGGATTTTGATTATGCTCTGATGATAGGAACTTCGGTGGGCGGGGAAGGAATGTTCAAACCCTTTAATTTTATAGCAGGTCAAACTTATACTATTTTAGTAAATTATTCAACAACAGGTAGCGCAGGTACTCTTTCGTTGTATGCAGCAAAAAATTTACACCAACAATTTTCAAATAATAGCTGTCAGGAAAATCCTCAAGTTAACAGTACTAAACAATTGATTGGTCAAGTATCTAATAATACATCTATTACATTTACATGTAATGATAATTATTATCAATTTTGGATGTTTGCAAGTTTATCAAGTGGAACACAGTACAATGTTAGTGTAACCAATATTACAATCACTCCGGTCTGTAATATTGGTGCCCCCACCGGATTAAGTACAAGTAATAATGGTTCCACACTTAATTGGAATGTTATAAATGGTGCTTCTTCATATCAGATAATAGTATATGATACACATGCCGGAAGCACGACAGTGCAAACCTTATCTAGCAATACGAATAGTGTAAATTATTGTGCATTGGGAGCAGGCGATAATATTAGATTTGTAGTGTATGGGGTGTGTAGTAATAACTCACTCAGCGCTTCCAGTGAATATTCTTATGCTTTTTCTAATTATCCTCTGCCAAAATTACCTTCAGAAATTATTTTGACTAATGTTACATCTACAAGTGCGGTTCTAAATTGGACTGCTCAACCTGGGGTTTCTTTTTATGGTAGTGTTTATGGCCCTACAGGCTCTGGATTTTCTACAATCACAAATTCCTACCAATTAACGGGTTTACAATCAAATTCAGCATATGTTGTTTATTTAAACGCCTATAATAATTGTGGTGTAAATGGTAGTACAGAATTCAGGTTTACCACATTAGCAGATTGTCCGATTCCAATCGGAGGCGTTATTGGGCAATCTGCAAATGGAATAATGTATGTGTATTTGCCTACGCCAACGCTGGGATGTTTAAGTTATAATCTTAAGTACAGAGATTATTTATTACCTACTCAAGAATATACTGTTCCAAATATTCCTACATCAAGTCCTTATATACTTACAAATCTTGTACGTGGTCATTCATACCAATTCTCAATACAATGTAATTGTTCAGCTGGACGTTTAAGTCTTTACGGACCTTGGTCACAAACACCTTCGGGATTTTATCGTTCAATACAACAAACACCTAATTCTAATGTAGGGGAAACTAATTTAACGGATTCAACAAGTTTGATTTATCATCAGGATTCTTCATTAGTAAAAATGGGTATTAATAATTTTTCAACAGATTTGATCTTATATCCTAATCCTGCGATGAATGAGTTAAATATATCCTTTGAAAACAAAAAAATGATTAAACCGGAAATAGTGATTACAGACTTATTTGGAAAGGAGGTTATGAAAAGATATTTAAATTCTGAAAGTGGTAAGGAAATTCAAACGAATAAAATAAAAACAAGTTCACTTAGTAATGGAGTTTATATCTTAAAATTGAAATTAGGTAATAAAATATTAATCCAAAAGTTCGGTATTCAAAGATAATTTCTGCATATCAAATTTTCTGCGTGTAATATATAAATTGAATAAGGCTGTCTTTTTATGGCAGCCTTATTTGTAACTTGTATCCAATGAAAAAATACCTTTTATTTTTTACGCTTTGGTATATCGGTTGTACAAAAAAGAACGAACCAGCCCCGCCCCCACCCGGTAGCTTTTATATTAGTTCCTTAAAAGTAAACGATCAACCTGCCTCCAACGGAAATAATTTTTATAGCGTAAATATAAATCCGGTAATAAAAATTTCTTTTACAGCCCCTGTTGATCATGCTTCTGTAAATAATAATTTTTCTTTGGCAAAAAATACTGGTGTTATAATGCCTTTAAATATTTCTTACCAAAATATGGACAGTACGCTGATAATTCAAACCACAGCTAATTTACAATCCATTTCAAAATATATATTAACGCTAACCACAGGTGTTCAATCGAAACAAGGAGTAGTATTGAATGCAACTAGTATCAACAACCTGATAACTGCAATAGATTCGTCAGATAAATTTCCAATACTAACAGATAATGCGTTGCTTGATAAAATACAGCACCAAACCTTTAACTACTTTTGGGACTTTGGCCACCCGGTTTCGGGTATGGCAAGAGAGAGAAATAGCAGCGGTGATCTGGTAACTACCGGTGGTACAGGTTTTGGCATAATGGCCATTGTAACTGCTGTTAATCGCAACTTTATTACAAGGGCCGATGGCACTGCCAGAATTTTAAAGATGGCTGATTTTTTAATAAATAATTGCACCAGATACCATGGTGCTTTTGCCCATTGGATAAATGGTGCTACCGGTGCAACTATACCATTTAGTAACGATGACAATGGAGCAGATCTGGTGGAAACTTCTTATCTGATGCAGGGCCTTATTACTGCAAGGCAATACTTTAATACCTCCGATGCAACAGAAACCAATTTGCGTAATAAAATAAATATTTTATGGAATGGGGTAGACTGGAACTGGTTTAGGCAAGGTGGCCAAAATGTGCTGTACTGGCATTGGAGCCAGGATAAGGCATGGATAATAAATGCACCGGTAAAGGGATGGAACGAAGCATTGATAACTTATGTTATGGCATCCTCCTCGCTTACAAATGCCACACCACGGATAGTGTATGATAATGGATGGGCATCAAATGGGGCAATGAAAAATAATAATTTATATTTTGGCTACCAGCTACCGCTAGGTCCCAATTTAGGAGGGCCGTTGTTTTTTGAACACTATTCTTTTATGGGTATAAATCCTAAAGGATTGAGTGACACCTATGCTAATTATGATACCCAAACAATCAATCACACTAAAATAAATTATAAGTATTGCATTGCAAATCCGCATAACTATTTTGGGTATAGTGCCAATTGCTGGGGCTTAACCGCCAGCGATGTACCACCACCAATTTATTACAATGCCAACGAACCTAACAACGATATTGGGGTAATAACTCCCTCTGCAGCTTTATCTTCATTTCCATACACACCTGTTGAATCTATGCAGGCATTGAAATTTTTTTATTATAAATTGGGCGATAAAATTTGGGGGCAATATGGTTTTATAGATGCGTTTAAGTTAAGTGATCCATGGTTTGCAGACTCAAACCTTGCTATTGACCAGGGACCAATAATCGTGATGATTGAAAACTATCGGACAGGCTTGTTATGGAATTTATTTACCAGTTGCCCCGAAGTAAAAGCAGGCATGTTGAACCTTGGATTTAAAGCACCTTACCTTTAATTGATTTTAAAAAATAAATAAGAATTATATTTAGCTTCCGGTTAAAGGCTATGCTGATTATGAAACTAGATTTGTCATTAATTATAGCTTTTCAATACAACAATGGCTAACCGGTTTTATTGCCAACAAGTACAATAAAAACGATTCGCTTTATGCTAAAAATACATTCAAAAAGCCTTTTTGTTGGGATAGTATTACTGCTCAGTACTTCCTGTTTTTCGCAAAAAACAAAACAACAACAAACGGTAAGTGCAACTGCGAGACAGACTAATTTATCTGACAGTGCTTTGCTGGATATTGTGCAACAACAAACCTTTAAATACTTCTGGAATTTTGCTCATCCTGTAAGTGGTATGGCAAAAGAACGAAGCAATATAGCTTACAATTATGGAGAAGAAGTAACAACAACAGGAGGTACAGGCTTTGGTGTAATGGCTACAATTGTTGCTACAGAAAGAAAATGGATCAGCAGGGATACTGCAGCCAAACGTATGCTGAAGCTGGTTAATTTTTTATTAAAGGCAGATAGTTATCATGGGGTATTTCCACATTGGTTAAATGGAGCTACAGGTAAAACAATTCCTTTTAGCCGTAAAGATGATGGGGCAGATTTAGTTGAAACTTCTTATTTATTTCAGGGCCTGCTGTGTGTAAGACAATATTTTAATGGTACAAATAATACCGAAGCTGAGCTGAGGAATAAGATTGGCTGGATGTGGAATGAGATAGAATGGAACTGGTTTACTAAAGGGGGCGAAGATGTACTCTATTGGCATTGGAGTCCTAATAATGGATGGGCAATGAACTTTCCGGTACGAGGCTATAACGAATGTTTGATCATGTATGTATTGGCAGCAGGCGGCGAACGTTACCCTGTTAGTGCATCTGTTTATCACCGGGGTTGGGCACAAAGTAATTTTTTTAAAAACGGAAAAGTATTTTACGGCTACACATTGCCGTTAGGCTTTGATTATGGCGGCCCTTTATTCTTTTCACAATATTCATTTTTAGGATTGAATCCACATGGTTTAAAAGATGAGTATGCAGATTACTGGGAACAAAATAAAAATCATAC
>JANXSK010000209.1 GCA_025352695.1 Ferruginibacter sp.
GTTCAAATCCAAAATCGAGTATTTCGCCAATTTCATTCAGTCTGCCTTTCAGCAATGCTTCCTTCATCATTTTAGCCTGTTCCTTCAACTGGTGCATAGCTTCAATACTTCTTTCATCTTTGTTATTTACATTTTTTACCTGCTCTTTAATGATGTGTGCACTTTCTCTAGACGTGGCAGTAAAATACAATACCAGGTTATTGCCTAATTCATGCAGGTATTCAGGACGGATGCGTAAGGGGTTTACGATCACTTTGTCATCGCCATAAAATTCCATAAAATTTACGCCACCGAAGGTAGCCGCATATTGGTCTTGCTTACCACCTGCCAGTTTAAGATCTTCCCGTTCTATAGTGTAGGCAAGGTGGGCAATATCATAATCGCCTAAAGGTAATTTTAGCATTTCTACAAAAGCACCTAATATGGCAACTACCAGTGTAGACGAAGTACCTAAACCAGAACCTGCCGGCGCATCTACAAATGTAGATAAACGAAAACCTGTTGCAGGCAAACCATACATAGCGTGGATGCGATTGTACACGCCTTTTAATAAATCTAATTTTCCATTAATGGGTAATGTTGTAGCCCAGTCGTATTGTTCCTCTTCTTTTCTATCCAATGCCTGTACTATAATGGTGTTGTCGGATAGGGGTTCAATAGTTGCATAAGCAGATAGTGAAACGGTAGCATTTAAAATGGCACCGCCATATTCATCGCTGTAAGGACTAACATCTGTACCACCACCGGCTAAACCTATACGCAAAGGAGCTTTACTTCTATAAATCATAATGGCTGCAAATTACTAAATTAGCTGTTATAATGCAGCCACTTCAAAAATAGTAGCAGTCATTTTTTGCCAGCTATATTTCTTTTTTTCTTCAATTAAATGTGGCAGAAAATGAGCCGCACCTTTTTGAAAATATGTTTCAATTTTAGCTGCAATTGATTCGGCTGTTGGCTCGGCAATTAAACCAACTTTATCATCCGGAACAAGGGAAGGCAATCCTCCCACATTTGTAACAATCATGGGCTTTTCAAAATGATAGGCGAGGGGAGTTACGCCACTTTGAGTAGCACTTCTATATGGTTGCACTACCACATCGGCAGCACACAAATAATATTTTACTTCGCTGTCTGCTATAAAGGCTGTTTTCAAAATTAGCCTGTCTTTAATATCCAGCTTTTCTATCTGTTCATCATACGCTTTTCTATCCTCGTAAAACTCTCCGGCTATTAATAGTTTACATTCTGCTGCTAAAGGAAAATTATTTGAACACTTTAATATTTTCATCGCATCCAATAGAATATCCAGGCCTTTATATTTTCTTATAAAACCAAAAAAAAGTAATATTTTTTCAGTTGGTACAATTTTTAAATACTGCCTTGCTTCGGATTTACTAATCTTTTCGCCAAAATTATCATATAGGGGATGCGCAACAAATTTTGAAGGTTTGCCGGGTGCAAACTGTCTCAGGTCACCCAATACTTTTTCACTCATGGTAATAAATGCGTCAATGGGCGTTATAAAGTATTTTGTAAAGGCAACGTCTCCAATACGTTTTTCGTGTGGTATAATATTATCTGCAATACACACAATTTTTGTAAGTTTATATTGCCTTGCAATTCTTAAAATACTACCCAGGCATGGTCCCATAAAAGGGAGCCAGTAACGCACTACAATCAAATCGGGTTGTAGCTTTTTTAATTCCAATCCAACGCTTAACCAGTTGAGTGGATTTACAGAATTGATGCGTACATGAATATCCAAATCCGCAGGAGCTGGTTCAGTAGAAAATTGTGTAGTACCCGGAAATAAAAAGCCGGGATATTGTAACGAAAATGTATAAATGCTAACATGGTGCCCCTGCTGCATAAACTCCCTAGCCAGTCTTTCGTTATAAGAAGCAAGTCCACCCCGCAAAGGATATGCCGGGCCGATGATAACAATATTTTTATATAAAGCTAGTGACACTGATTGTTACGGGTTTTAACAGATTAGGTATGTTCGTTTAAAAATGCTACTCGTTTAAAAATCGGATTTTTGCCAAAATGCAGTATCAGTACTGCTTCATAATTTGTTGCTTATGGTAATTAGATAATTGCATTTCATGTTCTTTTATAATTTCGCCTTTGCCAGCTTTTATTTTTATCGGTATTAATCTTTTAAAATCAGCGTTAGCCGCATTCCTATTCAACAATTCCAATTTTACTTTCCACTAAATAAGTATTTCTGTCCGAAGAATTTCTTGCAATTAGCTCTCCTAAAAATCCAGCTAAAAATAATTGTGTACCAATTACAATCGAGATAATACCAACATAAAACAGGGGTCTTTCCGTCATGTTAAATTGAGAAAATAATATTTTAGCAACAAATAAATATATCCAGATGCAAGTTCCTAAAAAGAAAACAATACTTCCCCAGAGGCCAAAAATATGCATAGGTCTTTTTCCAAATTTACCCATGAACATGATAGTTGCCAGGTCTAGAAATCCATTTATAAAACGGCTCCAGCCAAATTTTGTAACACCATATTTTCTTGCCCTGTGCTCCACTACTTTTTCACCTACCTTTTTAAATCCTGCCCACTTGGCCAATACTGGAATATACCGATGCATTTCGCCATACACTTCAATACTTTTTACCAATTTATTTTTATACGCTTTCAATCCACAATTAAAATCGTGCAGTTTAATACCACTCGATCTGCTGGCAGCAGCATTAAACAATTTCGAAGGTAAATTTTTGGTAAGCTTATTATCAAAACGTTTCTTTTTCCAGCCACTCACCATGTCATATCCCTCCTCCATAATCATAGCCCGCAGTTCAGGTATTTCGTCCGGACTATCCTGTAAATCAGCATCCATCGTTATTACAACATCGCCCAATGCTGCCTTAAAACCTTCGTTTAATGCAGCACTTTTGCCATAGTTGCGTTGAAATTTTATGCCACGGATATTGTCATTTTTTTTATGCAATGAGCCAATTACTTCCCACGAATTATCGTTGCTGCCATCATCCACCATTATAACTTCGTAACTTAAATTGTTCGTGTACATAACCCTTACAATCCAGTCGGCTAACTCGGGCAATGATTCTTCTTCGTTAAAAAGCGGCACTATTACAGATACATCCATTGTGTAAGTTTTTTCCCTTATTACTTTTAAAATTATCCGGGATAAATTTATTTTTTGTCCTGGCTGCAACTTATTGTGGAACATCGTTGCGTCGCCCTCTTGTACTTTTAAGCATTAAGAAACGTCTTTAAAATTTGCCGCTGTAATTATTTTCAGTAATTGTACTGCAACAAATATTATATCATTTAACAACTGCTGCAATTCACAACAACTTGTATCAAGCCTCCTAAATTTATCTTCAAAAACGCAATAGCTTAAATTAAACTTTTGTGTTTTTCTTACTCAAAAATCCAGCAGCGATCACCGTTACCAGCGCACCAATTATCATATACCTAAAAATAGCTGCTGAAAGCATCATCGGCATAAACATCTTTTTTAACTCCACCGCGTTTTCTTCCACTTCTTTTGGCAAATGATTGCCTTGCTGCAAAAGCATTCGGCTATTTTCTGCAATCTTATTGTCTCTAAACTCTAAATGAAAACTAAAATAAATATAAGCAAACACTGCCATTAGCAAACTGATTACTACAAAAGTTTTGAAACCAGTAGAAAAATAATTAGAAAAACTTTTTTTATCCGTAGCTGTAATTGAATAACTAATTAAGCTCCATAAAACTCCTGCACAAAAAATAGTGTACACCATAAATTGAAAATAACTTTCAACAGGGTTCTTTAAAACATATAAAGAAAAGAGCGAAGCAAGTATCATTAATATACCAGTTAGCAATCCTTTTTGAGTAGGTGTAAATTGCTTCATTTTAATTTAAATAGAGGTTGTTTCCGTTAACAATACCAATTACTTTTCCTTTTAAAGGGCTTCCAATAAAAGGGGTATTTTTCGATTTGGAAGCAATCATAGATTCTTCAAATATAAATTCAGCAGACGGGTTAAACAGGGTAAGTGTTGCTATTGCGCCTTCTTTTATTTCCGGTATGGATAAATTAAATAGTTTCCTTGGAGCGGTACTCAACAATGTAATTAATTTTTCAATAGACCATGAGCCAGTATTATTTGATGAATTGACGGGCAGGTATTTACCTACTACTCCAAACAGTGTTTCTAAACCAATCATTCCATATTTTGCATATTCAAATTCACACACTTTTGCATCATAATTTTGTGGAATGTGGTGGCTTGCAATAGCGTCGGCCTCCCCATTTACAATTGCCAATTTTACGGCTTCTACATCTTCTTTTGTTCTTAATGGTGGATTTACTTTTAAGTTTGTGTCATAACTTTTAAGGTCTTCATCACAAAAAACAGCATGGTAAGGTGTAACTGAAAAACTTACCTGTAAGCCATCGGCTTTTGCTTTTGAAATCATTTCGATACCTTTTTTTGTAGATACGCCGGTAAAATGAATTTTTGATCCGGTATATTTTACAAGCTCAATATCACGGGCAATCATCAATTCTTCTGCAATGGCTGGTTTACCCGACAAGCCCAATTGTGTGCTAACAATACCTTCGTTTATTAATCCCTGCGGATTAATACTTTTATCATCTGCTACCTGAAGAATGGTGCCATCAAAAGCCAACACATATTGAAGGGCTTTTAATAATAGCCCCGGCGATTGTATGCTGTTGGTACCATCCGAAAAAGCTACTGCACCAGACTGCTGCATATCGTACATTTCAGCCAGTTCGGCACCCGCTGCATTTTTACTAACAGCACCCAAAGGATAAATATTGACTGGCTTATTTTTCGATTTTTGGATGACGTATTCCACCTGCGATTTAGTATGTATGATGGGATTGGTATTGGGAAGTACCAGCACATCAGTAAAACCACCAGCCGCTGCTGCTGCTGCTCCAGTTTCCAGTGTTTCCCTGTACTCGTAGCCGGGATCACAAAATTGACTGTAAATATCCATCCAGCCAATGCTTACATGCAAATTGGCTGGATCAATAACGTGTTCGGCCTGTTTAGTAATGGAATCTGAAATCAATTGAATAATGCCATCCTCAATAAAAATATCTTTTTGTTGCCCGTTAAAAGGCGAATTGGAATGGACGATGGTAGCTTGCTTAATTAAAACCTTCATGTATTTAGAGTTGCGCTAAGGTACAATATGTTATGTTTTTAAAATTGAAAATTTCTAGTACATTTGTAATCCATTTATTTTGCAGGTAAATTTATATACATTTTCGGGACGTAGCGCAGCCCGGTAGCGCACTAGGCTGGGGGTCTAGGGGTCGCAAGTTCGAATCTTGTCGTCCCGACAATTAAATAAATAAACCCATTGATTTTTCAATGGGTTTATTTATTTAAAAGCTTTTTTAGAAATTTTAGAAAAATATAATTATGGCTAATATTGCTTTTTAAGTATTGATAATTTTGTCCAGGCAGTTCATATGTTTGCATGACTGTAAGGATTAGACTATCAATCTAAAAAAAAATGACCCCTATTCAAACACCTGAACTGCGGGGAAAGAAGATTCATTTATTGACCAAAGATCAATATAATTAGTAGTATTCAGTTGTTAGAAAATGACGAAATATACGAACGGCCATCTGACTAAAAATTGTACAGCTGCCGTCGTTCCTCCTTATTTTTTTATTATCGATTATGCATAAAGATGCCTAAGCTTTTTCTTTAGATGTCTTTGTTTCGCAGTTAAGATTCTAAACCTTGCTTTTATCAAAATTCAAATTCATAAGTCTTACCCGCTACAGTAGGTAAATCATATTCATACACCTTTTTTAAAACCGGATCAGCAGGCGTTGCAGTGTCTGCAATAACAGGTTTTTTGATTTGTAAAACGGTATAGAATGAATTAGGGTTAGCATCAGTATTTTTCTTAACCCTAAGGATACCTTTTATTGCCAAAGATTGATAACTTCTGATACGGCAGTTGCCGCCAATGGTTGAGGTAATGACCAGCTTTTTTATTTTTCCGTCTTGCCAATCCATGTCAACAATAAAGCCACCATGAGCTTTCAGGCCATGCATGGTGCCGTTTTGCCATTGATCGGGTAAGGCAGGCAATACATGTACTGCACCATCATGTGATTGCAATAACATCTCTGCTATGCCGGCAGTGCAGCCAAAATTGCCATCTATCTGGAATGGCGGATGTGCATCAAACAGGTTGGGATAAGTGCCTCCGCCTTCCTTATTTACACCGGTGGGGGTTAGCTGGTTGGTAATTAATTTATATGCATGATTGCCATCGAGTAATCTGGCCCACACATTCACTTTCCATCCCATTGACCAGCCGGTTGAAATATCACCCCGATGGAGCAACGATGTTTTAGCAGCTTCAAACAATTTAGGACTGCGGTACGGTGAAATTAAACTACCCGGATACAAGCCCCATAAATGGGAAATGTGGCGGTGTTTGTCATCTGGATTATCCCAATCATTTATCCACTCCTGCAACTGGTTAAATTTACCAATCTGCATAGGTGCCATGCCGGCTGCTTTTATTTGCATGGTTTTGATAAGGGCTGCATCCACTCGCAGAATAGTAGCAGCTTTGATAGTATTATTAAGTAAAGAAAATACCATTTGATTGTCCATAGTAGTACCTGCAGAAAGACTGTTGCCATCGTGTGCATTTTCAGGAGAAGCAGACGGGGATACCACGAGCCAACCTGTGTGCGGATCTTTATACAATACATCCACAAAAAACTGGCTGGCACCCTTCATGGCTGGGTAGATGGATTGTAAAAATGTTTTATCGCCGTTGAATAAATATTTTTCCCACATATGCTGGCATAACCAGGCACCACCGGTTGGCCACAGGCCCCAGGGCCCGTCAATGGCGCCCGTTGCCCTAAAAATATCTGTGTTGTGGTGCAATACCCAACCACGTGCGCCATACATAATTTTAGCAGTGGATTGACCACTCACTGCGAGGTCTTTTACCATCGAAACCAGCGGTTCGTGCATTTCTGTTAACTGCGTGATTTCAGCCGGCCAGTAATTCATTTCCAGGTTGATGTTATCGGTGTATTTGCTGCCCCATGGCGGGTCGATATGAGGGTTCCAGAGACCCTGCAAATTGGCAGCCTGCCCACCGGGCTGCGAACAACTAATCAATAGATAGCGCCCAAACTGAAAATACAAACTGACGAGTTGCGGATCCTTGCCCTCTTTAAAATTTGCCAGTCGAATGTTGGTAGGCAGCTGGGTTGCATCGGTTTCGCCAATATTAAAATAAACCCGCTTAAAATATTTCTGATAGGCTTTGATGTGGCTGTTTAATAAACCAACATACTCTTTTTGTTGAGCCTGTTTGTTTAATTTAGTTGCTTTGGCAGCAATAATTTTAGCTGAGCTAATTGAATCAGCAATCATGCTGCGATAATTCTTAAAATTGGTGACCATCGATAAATAAATGACCGCACTATTAGCTGATTGTATGTTGATACTGCTGTCTCCTGCCTGCACAGTTCCCCCGGTGTTTTGTACCTGCACATTCACCGCTACCTGTATTACGCCGGGAAGGCCACTGTGTTCAGGAGCAATGGCAGACAAAGTCAACGCATTGTTTCCGGTGACAGTTAGTTTTGCTTTTTGTGGCGTTGTTAAGCGGGCAGAGAAATTAATTTTACCGGGCTGATCTGCAGTTAACTTCACAATAATTATATGATCGCTTAAAGAAGCAAAACTGGTTCTTGTATAATGCACACCGTCCACTTCATAGCTTGTAGTTGAAACGGCTTTCGAAATGTCCAGCTCCCGTCTTAAATTTTTATATTGGTGGTGGCTTTTAAAATCAAGAAATAAATCTCCTACGGGCTGGTAATTTACGCCATGTACTTTTTCGGCAACAAAATTTGCAGCATACTTATCTGCTTCACCATACTTGCCGGCATTAATCATTCGCCTGATGGTATCCAATGCTTTCGGACCTCCATGCTTGTTGTAATTGGTGTACGGACTGCCTGACCAAAACTCATCATGATTTAATTGCAGATGCTCCTGTGCAGGGATGCCAAATACCATGGCACCAATATGCCCGTTTCCAATGGGTAAAGCTTCTTCCCAAACGCTTGCAGGTTGATCAAACCAAAGCTTCATGGGGTTTTTATCAGTTCTTTGGCCATAACTATTGCCCTGAAATAATATGCAGTAGAGTAAAAAATAAAAGAGCTGTTTTTTCATTGCTGGTTTTGTTTAAATGGAGTAATAAATATAGGTTAGTATAGTTAATATTTGATACCATATTTACCACGCTGGTTTTAGTAGTATTCTGGTTTGATCTACCTCATTGGAGGGGATTTTTATTATAGGTAAGGTTGCTTAAGTTAATTCTCATCAAACGGATAACATTGTGCAGTACTTTCTGTACTACTTTAGCAAATTAAAAAATACAATCAGCAGGAAAGAATATAAAATCCTCAAAGCCATTTCTATATTAAAATATCGTTGGCTATCCTTGTGCCTCGTTAGCTCGTCAAAGTAAATATACTGAAGCAAAGATATTGAAATACGTGCTGTTGCTATCCCGACATTTATATTTACGGCTCATGGTTTAAAGCAACAAAAATATCAATGGCATTTTTATAGAAAGTTTTATGGCAGTTACTTTTAAGTTTATTTGTAGTTGTTGGCGTTTGCTGTATAGCAATACTGTTTGCTCAAAACTTGTTAGGCAATTTTGTTATCTGGCACAAGTATGCCAATGCACTTAAGCCCCCGGATAAACTTTTGCCACCATGCGTAATTTTTTTATAAACGCTCGATAGGTGAAACGAAAACTGAGCTCTTAAATTCTTTATAGAGTTTTCTTAACAGGGAACATTTTATTGACAGAATAAATAACAGCTGATAATAAATAAAATTATCTTTCTAAATCGACTCCAATCGAACCGGTGTATTAGCCAGTACCTCAAATAAAAAGGCTCCTGAAAAGGAGCCCAATAAAGATGCTTAATAAACTTAGTTACACATTAAACCTAAAGTGCATCACATCACCATCGTGTACAATATATTCTTTTCCTTCAATTCTTAAACGACCATTTTCTCTGCAGGTAGCTTCTGATTTATAAGTGATAAAATCTTCGTAGGCAATTACCTCTGCTTTAATAAATCCTTTCTCAAAATCAGTATGGATAACACTTGCGGCCTGTGGTGCTTTCCAGCCGTGGTGAATTGTCCAGGCCCTTACTTCCTGCACGCCTGCTGTAAAATAAGTGGAGAGGTTTAATAGTTTATAAGTGCTATGTATCAGCCTGTCTAAAGCAGGTTCTGTCATTTTATATTCTTCCATAAACATGGCTTTATCGTCCGGATCTTCCAGTTCTGCAATCTGCGATTCAATGGCATTTGTCATAACAATTACTTCCGCATTTTCTGCCTTTGCTACAGCTACCAATATATCCGAAAATTTATTGCCAGTGTGCATACTTGCCTCATCAACATTGGCAACATATAAAACAGGTTTATCGCTTAACAAAAAATTTTCAGCAATAGCTTCTTTTTCATCTTTTGATAAACCCATTGATAAAACACTTTTGCCTTTATTAAGATGATCTTTACATCTTAACAACACATCGTATTCCAGCTTTAATTTAGCATCGCCGGTTTTTAGCATTTTTTCCGTACGTGCAATTTTTCTTTCTACACTATCTAGGTCTTTCAATTGTAATTCCGTTTCAATAATTTCCTTGTCACTCAGCGGATTGATAGGCCCTTCATCTCTTAAAATATTTTCATCTTCAAAACAACGTATCACATGAATGATGGCATCAACCTCACGTATATTTGCCAAAAATTTATTACCCAATCCTTCGCCTTTGCTTGCACCCCTAACAAGGCCTGCAATATCTACAATTTCAATTTGTGTAGGTACCGTGCGGATGGGTTGTACCAGTTCTGCCAGTTTATCTATTCTGGGATCGGGTACATTTACCAAACCCGTATTTGGCTCAATTGTACAAAAGCGGTAATTACTTGCCTGCGCTTTGGCACTATTGCTTACTGCGTTAAATAAAGTTGATTTTCCAACATTGGGTAATCCAACGATGCCTGCCTTTAAAGCCATTTCTTTTCTTTAAATAAAAATGAAAAATTAAAAATTGAGTGCAAAGGTAAGGTTTGCAATGAAATATAAGTTTTCAGTATAAAACACTAATTTCAGAATACTAATTTAAAGCAAGTATTCTGTAAATTTAGCAGCAAACGTATAAGCTTTATTTAAATTCGCTTAACAGAAAACAATCAATCAACAATCGAAAACCTTTATATGGCATTAAGCAGAATTTGGTCCGCATTTATTATTGTTGCGATAACCGTGGCTGGTATCAAATGTTTTTTCTTTGGAGATTCACAGATTTTTACCTGGATGGTAAGTGGAAAAGCTGCTGATCCTACCAATCCGCTAAAATTAGACGGTGTTATTGAAACCTGTTGGATAGCGGTAGATATTTGCTTAAAGTTAGTAGGTATTTTAGCATTGTTTATTGGGTTTATGAATATAGCTGAAAAGGCAGGAGGAATAAGACTTTTATCCCGTATTGTTGGGCCTTTCTTTTCTAAACTTTTCCCCGAGATACCTAAAGGGCATCCATCAATGGGTCATATGATTATGAATTTTTCGGCAAACCTGCTGGGATTAGATAATGCTGCCACACCTTTTGGATTAAAAGCGATGGAAAGTTTGCAGGAATTAAATCCTGATAAAGAGGTGGCTTCCAATTCGCAGATCATGTTTCTTTGTTTGCATGCTGCCGGTTTAAATTTAATACCCGTTAGTGTAATTGCAATCAGAGCGGCACAAAATGCATCCGATCCTACCGACATTTTTATTCCCTGTATGATTGTAACTTTTATTGGTACTATGGCGGCTATGATCATTGTTTCCTTTAAGCAAAAAATCAATTTATTTCAGCCCGTAATAATAGGCTGGGTAATGGGTATTTCTGCCATCATTGTGTTATTGGTTTTTTATGTAACCAAGCTGAATGCTGCAGGCATACAATTGTTTTCGGGTAAACTAAGTAATGGATTGATTTTACTGGTTTTTTTGTTGATTGTTTTAGGTGGTGTGTATAAAAAAATAGATTTATTTGCTGCATTTGTAGAGGGCGCTAAAAATGGTTTTGATACAGCAATTAGAATTATACCTTATATTTTAGGAATATTGGTTGCTGTTAGTATGCTTCGTACAAGTGGTACATTTGACGCAGTGATTACAGGGATGAAACATTTTTTTGCTATGCTTGGAGCAGATACTCGTTTTGTAGATGGATTGCCAACTGCATTGATCAGGCCATTAAGTGGCGGAGCCGCCAGGGGAATGATGGTGAGTACAATGACTACTTTTGGTCCAGATTCTTTTGCAAGTAAGTTATCTGGGATTTTTCAGGGAGCATCTGATACAACTTTTTATGTTGTGGCTGTATATTTTGGTTCTGTAAATATTAAAAATACTCGGTATTCAATAGGTGCCATGCTGCTGGCAGATTTAGTGTGCATTATTACAGCTATTATTTTATGTTATTTGTTTTTTGGAAATAATGTTTAAAAAATAATTAAACAAGTGCGATAATTTAAAAATCCCCGTAACCCTTACGGCCGGCGGCTATTAGTTCTGTTGGTAGTTTATAGTGCGTACATTTATACCAAAATAGTTGCTTTTATTGACTATTTAAGTTGCTGACAAGGAAATTACAACCGTTTACTTTTTATCAATAACCATTAATGCTTTTTCCCCTTATTTCTATCCCTTAATTTTTCTTGTAACAAAGCATCCTTTTTAGATAAAGTTGTTTGTTTAAATTGTAGAGTGTCATGTTTTAAAGGTACTAACAGGTCGTTCACTTTTGTATTTTCTGATTCATCTTCTTCAACTCCCTGTCCATCATAATTGCCAAATATATTAGCCAGTTCTTTTGCATGGTAAATATTTCGGTTGTATTTATTGCCAATGATAATAATGGTGGCAGAATCCTGCAACAACCTTAAAAAAGCAGCATTGCTGCCATGCCACCAGCCATTGTGATAGATTGTTTTTTTACCGTTGGGATAAATATTCATTCGCCAACCGAGACCATAATTTTTTATTCCAGCTTTTTCATTGCTATAAGGAGCATAGGCGGCTTCTAGCGTTTTAGGCGAAAAAAGCTTTCCACTTGATAAAGCCCTGTCCCATGTTAACAGATCTCTTGGTGTGGTGTAAATATTTTTATCTCCATACACGCCATCCAAAAAACTTAGTGGGATAAGTCTTCCCCGCCAATCATAACTAGGAATTACTTTTGAAGTATCAAGACTGTTGAACAGAAATGTATGTTTCATTTCCAACGGGGTAAAGAAAGTTTGCTGTAAATAATCAGCTAACTTTTTACCGCTTTGTTTTTCTATCAGCAAAGCCAGTAAGGCATAGTTTGTATTGCAATAAGTAAAGTGGATATTGGGGGAAGCAATATTGGAGAGGCTTGCTTTTCGGGTAATTAAATAATCAAGTACATCTTCGTTGTGTATCAGTTTGCTTTTATCCCAACCCTGTGTTTCCATAAAATACAGGTAGTTAGGTAAGCCGCTGCGATGGTTAAGTAAACTACGAATAGTTACTCCCGGATAATTAAAGGAGGGATAATATTTACTGTATTCATCATCAATATTCAGTTTACCATCTTGCCACAATTTTAAAACTGACATGGCTGTAAATGTTTTAGAAACAGAAGCAATGTGAAGAGCGGTGAGCGAATCAATCGCATCATGCCTGTTTAAATGGGCATTGCCGTTGTAGGCTTCAAAAATAATATTGCCGTTTTTTGCAATTACTATACCGCCATTAAATCCAGAGCGTTTTAGTGCACTGTCGTACCATTTGCTGCACTCGTCATTAAGTTGCTGCGTTTCAGTATTTGATAAGGGCACAGGTAGCGGTAACGAGATAGTTGTGGTACTATCAATTACAGTAGTAACTTTTTTAATTGTAGTTGAATTGCAAGAACCTATCGGTAGTACGAATGTAAAAATTGCATAGGGGAATATTGAATAAACACAAGTTGCAACTATATTGAAAACTGACTTTTTTAATGGTATCATAAAATTTAAAGCAATAGAAAGAATATATTTGTGCAAAATAAGAAGTAAAATTCATGGCAGACAAAAAATTAACAAGTTATCCGAAAGAGAAAATAAATATTCTTTTTTTAGAGAATATAAGTGATGTGGCTGTAAAATATTTTAATGACAAAGGTTATGTTAATGTACACAAATTAAATGGAGCTTTAAGTGAGGAGCAATTAATAAAGGAAATTAAGAATGTTCACCTAGTGGGTATTCGCAGTAAAACCAAACTAACAGCCAAAGTAATTGAGGCTGCAGAAAAATTACAGGCAATTGGATGTTTTTGTATTGGCATTAATCAGGTAGATCTTACTGCAGCAACATCGCATGGTATTGCCGTGTTTAATGCACCTTACAGCAATACAAGAAGTGTAGCAGAACTGGTAATTGGTTCTTCTATTATGTTGATAAGAAAAATTATTGATAAAAATAAAGCAGCGCATGAAGGGTTTTGGAACAAAGATGCTGCTGGTAGTTATGAATTGCGTGGCAAAACTTTAGGGATAATAGGTTATGGAAATATCGGGAGTCAACTAAGTGTATTGGCAGAAGGATTGGGCATGAAAGTGATTTTTTATGATACAGAAACAAAGTTGCCATTGGGCAATGCCGAATCTAAAAAGAGTTTAAAAGAAGTGGTTGGTTTGGCAGATATTGTTTCGCTGCATGTACCTGAAATTACCAGTACAAAAAACCTTATCAATAAAAATAACCTTAAATTTTTTAAGAAAGGCGGCATTTTAATCAACTATGCAAGGGGAGAAGTAGTAGATCTTGATGCATTGGCAAAGTCTTTATCAGAAGGCCACCTGGGGGGTGCTGCTATTGATGTGTTTCCATGGGAGCCAGAAAAGAATGGCGATAAATTTACCAGTCCGTTGCAAGGGTTAAGTAATGTAATATTAACACCGCATATAGGAGGAAGTACGCAGGAAGCGCAACATAATATTGGTGATGATGTGAGTGCTAAATTATTTAATTATCTAGAAAAGGGTATTAGTTTTGGCTCTCATACTATCCCTGCATTAAGCTTACCACCACAGGAAGGTACACACCGTATTTTACACATTCATAGAAACGTGCCAGGTGTATTATCCGAAATAAATACCCAACTCTCTAAACATAAAATAAATATACTTGGGCAGTATTTAAAAACCAATGATGCTATTGGATATGTAGTGTTGGATGTGGATAAAAGTTTAAGCAATAATGCATTGGCATTGCTGAAAAATGTAAAGGATACAATTAAAGTTAGAATGTTGTATTAGCAGCGTGAATGGGCAAAATGGAATGCGTAATTTTTAATTGTTAAAGATTATTGTCAATTGATAATTTAAGCAAATAGCGTTCGGGAAGATTTTATCAGTCACCATTGATAATTTATTAAGAATAACTCTTTTTCTTATCACATAATAGCAGCTATGGCGAATGAAATTATAAAAAATTTACTTGATGCATTGGAGGTTTCACCCGATAATGTACCGCTGCGTTTACAGGTAGCTGGTATGCTGATGACGGATAATAATTATGAGGAAGCCACAAAACAATACCAGGAAGTTTTACAGCGTAGTTACGGTAATAGTAATGCCCAGAGCGGTTTAGCAGCGGGTTATTATTACCAGCAAAAATATTCTGCGGCTATTATAGTCTACGAACAAATGCAGCAGGATTTAACATTGACAAATCAGGTGTTGTATATTAAATGCCTTATTAAAGAGCATTCGATGGAGCAGGCACTAGCCAATTATCAGCAGGTATTGGCTTTAAACCCTGGTTTTACAGATGAAGAAATTGATACCCGCCTGCGTAGGCCAACTGCCAATGATATAACTGGTGATGATTTTGATTTTGAGGATGATGAGGACTATTTAATGGAAAAACCATCTTTGCGTTTTAGTGATGTGGGCGGCATGGAAAAAGTAAAAGAAGAGATTGCCATTAAAATTATTCTGCCACTTAAAAATCCTGAATTATACAAAACCTTTGGCAAAAAAAGTGGTGGTGGAATTTTATTATACGGTCCGCCGGGATGTGGAAAAACATTTATTGCCAAAGCCACGGCAGGTGAAATTGATGCTAAGTTTATCAATATCGGTTTGCATGATATTTTGGATATGTGGATTGGTAACAGCGAAAAAAATCTGCACGAAATTTTTGAATTGGCAAGGCGTAACAAACCATGTGTGTTATTTTTTGATGAAGTAGATGCTATGGGCGCCAGCAGGAGCGATTTAAAACAATCTGCCATGCGCCACGTTATTAACCAGTTTTTAGCAGAACTAGATGGGGTAGCATCTGATAATGAAGGCGTGTTAATTTTAGCTGCAACCAATGCGCCCTGGAGTGTTGATGCTGCTTTTAGACGACCAGGCAGATTTGACAGAATAATATTTGTTGCTCCTCCTGATGAATCAGCAAGGCTAAATATGCTACAAACTTTGTTACAAACAAAACCTGTAGGAGAGATTGATATGAAAAAAATTGCAGCAGTTACACAAGATTATTCCGGTGCTGATTTAAATGCCATAGTTGATATTGCAGTGGAAGAAAAGTTAAGAGACTCTATCAGTAAAGGCAGCATACAAGTTTTGCAAACAAAAGATTTGTTGACTGCAGTAAAACAACATAAGCCTACCACAACAGAATGGTTTGCCTCGGCCCGTAATTATGCTTTGTACGCTAATGAATCAGGTTTGTATGATGATATTTTAAAGTATTTAAAGATTAAGAAGTAACGCATAAGGCGGAAGGCACAAAGCTTAAGGCACAAAGCATTAAAGTGCAGGCCATAAGGTACAAGATAAAATATTGATAAGTCATTACTGGTTAAGCCTACAGCATTAGGCCTTTGGCTTTTAGTCCTAAGCCTTTCGCCTTCAGCTATAAAAAAAATAAATGGATTCATACATCGAAAGAGCCAACTTATTATTGCGACAGGGAAGGGTGAATGATGCCATCATCCAGGTAAAAAATGCTTTGCAGCTAAACCCTGATAATGACGAAGCATTGGCCATGTATGCCCGTTGTTATTTTGATAAAAAGCAATTTGATGAAGGAATAAAAACCATCTCCAGTGCCATTGCAATTGATGCTGATAATCCGTATTATTTTTATTTGCTGGGGTTTGCATATTATAGAAAAACGATGCCCTTAAAGGCTGTTGAAAACTTACAAAAGGCCATTGAAATGAACCCCTATTTCTGTGAAAGTTTTGGACTGCTTGCGTTGGTGCAAATAGAAGAAAAGCAATTTGAAAAAGCATTGCAAACGGCAAACGAAGGACTGGCGATTGATTCTGAAAATATTACTTGTTTAAATGGAAGGTCTGTAGCGCTCAATAAACTAAAGCGCACAGATGATGCAATTGTAACGATGCAATATGCGCTTGCTCAGGATCCTGACAATGAATTTACACATTCAACTGTTGGTTGGAATTATTTGGAGAAAGGTAAAAACAAAGTAGCTGCTACACATTTTCGGGAAGCATTACGCATTAATCCCAATAATAATAATGCACGGTGTGGATTAAAAGAGGGGTTAAAATCAATTATACCACCATACCGATGGATGCTGCAGTACAATTTCTGGATCAATAATAAAGGGAAAAAAGCAAGGTGGGTTATTCCATTGGCATTGTATTTTTCTGTCAGAATTTTTTCTACGCTTTTGCAATCCAATAATGCAACCGAAGCCACCGGAGCAATACTGCTTGGGTTATATTTATTATTTGTTTTAACTTCCTGGTTGATAAATCCATTGGCTAATTTTTTTCTATTGTTTCATAAAGATGGAAAGTTTGCTATTGACAATACAGAAAAATGGACCGCAATAACTGTAGTAAGTTCATTACTTATCGGTATTTTGTTTTTTGCTATTGCCTGTATTATTACTCCCGGTAAAATATATCCTCCAATGCTGGTAGCAGCAATCGCTTTTTGGGCAATGGCTTTACCATTAGGCAATATCCAATATCCATTTTCTTTAGCAGGGTACACCGACAAAAATAAATTTGCCATTATTTTAGTGGGGCTTGGTTTACTAACAGTTATTTTATCTTTCATGAATCTTGATATTGCAATTGCAACAGGATTTGTATTTATCGTTTTACTGGTAATTAATAGCTGGGTTAGTATTTTTAAAAAATAATTTACCAATCTTAATTTTGGGCCAAAAATTATTTTATCCTGCTTTTAATACAAGGAGTTATTTTAATAACAACTACGCTTCAAAGGATTGTAATTTCATTTCTCTATATCACAATCGTAGATAATAAAAAGTTACCTTTACTTAAGCACTAATAATGTGGAATAGTAAAAAAAATGCAGGTGCCTTTTTTTATTTTACTTTCAACGCGGAGGGTGCCGCCATGTTGTGTAACAAAATCTTTCACAAGTATTAAACCAATACCAGAACCTTTTTCATTATTTGTTCCAGTTGCCGAAGCAGGGTTAGGTAACGAAAAAAGATTTTCACTTATAGTTGGTTTCATGCCTACACCTGTATCAATAATACAAACCTCTACCATCTTTGTATCTATACGATGGGCAATTACACTTACCAACCCACCTTTTACACTATATTTAATAGCATTTGTAACCAGGTTTTGAAGAATAGAACGAAGCATTAATGTATCTGCTTTTACATAAATATCAGCTGGTATATTGTTTTCAAGAACAATATTTTTTTGTGTTATATTTTGTTTTAACAATTCAAAACTTCGATCAACCGCAGCAGCCAAATGAAGCTTTTCAGGATTTAAAGTTGTTTGCTCCTTTTGCAATTTTGCCCAGTCAACCAGTTCATTTAATTGTTGAAGAATGTTATAAGAGGTACGATGGATAATTTTTGCAAATGGTTGAATTTCTTCAAAAATATGATTCTCTATATCCTCGCTCAATTTATCAGATGCCATTAGCAAAGCTGTTAAAGGATTGCGCAAATCATGAGAAATAACAGACAGGAATTTATCTTTGGATAGGTTAAGGTCTTTAAGTTGATGGTTAAGATTTTCAAGTTCACCCGTTCTTTCAAGAACTCTTTTTTCAAGATTTTGATTTAAAAGCAAAAGATCGTCATTTGTCTTAATCAGTCTTTTTTCTTGTCGCTCTAAAAGTTGGGCTTTATCATACAACTCCTCATTTGCTTTTCTTAATTCTTCTTTCTGGGCTTTTAAAGCTTCTGATAAAATGATTAAATCATCTGCCCGTTTTTCTTTTTCTTCATTTTGAAATACAAGTTCTTTATTTACAATAATTAATTCTGCAGCTTGAATTTTTAATTTTTCTGCAATTATTTCTTTTTCTTTTCTTTCAGCAGTATCTTTTAATGCCCGCTCAATTTTTGGAGGTAATGTAAATAATTTATTTTTTTGCGAGTAATCGGTAACGCCATCCTTAATAAGTTCAACAGCATTTTCTTCTCCAATAATACCGGATACAATTATAAAAGGAATGTGTGGCGATTTAAATTGTTTAATGCGGAAAGCTGTAACAGCGTCAAACGCAGGAAGAGAATAATCCGATAGTATAATATCTGGATTAAAATCTTGAAGCAAATCTTCATAATCTTTGCGAGTTTGAACGATTTTACTGATAAAATTTAACCCTGATTTTTTTAATTCTCGAAGAAGTAAATCTGCATCATTTTGATTGTCTTCCAGAATCAGTATCTTGAGATTGGGCTTCATTTTATATTGTAAGATTATTTATGAAATAATAAACTGCTAATTTTTAAAATTCATCATTGACAAATAAATTTATTTTTTATACTAAGAATTTTCATTTTTTGTTAATGAGTAGGCTCGCTTAATATCATCCAGTACAATCCAATTTCTTTAATAGCATTAAAAAAGTTATTACTGTCAACAGGTTTTACAATGTAACTATTTGCACCAAGTGCATAACATTTTTTTATGTCTGGGTCTTCTTTAGATGAAGTAAGTATTACCACAGGTATTGATTTAAAATCAGGATCGGATTTTACTTTTTCCAATACTTGCATGCCTGTTACTTTTGGCATTTTCAGGTCGATTATTATTAGCTTTGGATTTTGTTTAATATTTCGGGAGGAATATATTCCTTTACAATAAATAAAATCCAATGCCTCTGCACCGTCTTTCACATGATGCAGTTTATTTGTAAAACCGCTTTTTGTAAGTGCACGAATAGTAAGAATAGCATCGTCTATACTATCCTCAGCAAATAAAATTTCAACGTCTTCGTAATTCATTCTTTTGTATTTATGGGTTTATATTTGGCAAGCTGAAATAAAAACATGATCCTTCGTTAAGTATTGATTCTGCCCAAACTGTTCCGTTATGCCGGTGTATAATTTTTTGAACAATGGCCAAACCTATGCCTGTTCCCTCAAATTCTTCCTGTGAATGCAATCGCTGAAAAACTCCAAATAGTTTATCATAATATTGCATATCAAATCCTGCTCCTTCATCTTTTACATAAAAAATCACCAGGTTGTCTTTTTCATACGCCCCAATTTCTATATTGGTTTTGGGCTTGTACTTAGAATATTTAATGGCATTCGAAATTAAATTAATCCATACTTGTTTAATTAGCGACTGATCTCCTTTAGCGGGAGGAAGGTTTTTTACATCAAATTCGGGTATTTTTTCACCATCATCAAATAATAATTCTTCTCTCACCAAATTAACAAGAGAAGTCATATTGATTTCTGATACCGTTACCTGCTTTCTTCCAAGTTTAGAAAATGCAAGTAAATCATCAATCAATTCACCCATCTTTTTTGAATTATGCATAATCGAATAAAGAACTTTTGTTCCGTCGGCATCAAATTTTTCTGCATAATCTTCTACTAAAATTCTTGTATATCCATTAATGGCTCTGATTGGAGCTCGTAAATCATGGGATACGGAGTAGGAAAATGAACCGAGCTCTTTGTTAACAGATTCCAACTGTGCAGTCCGTTCAATTACTTTTTGTTCTAATTCATCATTAAGTTTTCGAATATCATCTTCTGCATATTTAAGTTCCCTATTAGCAATAATTAATTCTTCGGCCCTTTTTTCTTTCTCCCCATTTTGAAAGGCCAGTTCTTTATTTGCAATAACTAAATCAGCAGCCCTGTTTTCTTTTTCTTCGTTTTGAAAAGCCAGTTCTTTGTTGGCAATAATTAATTCGGCAGCCCTGTTTTCTTTTTCTTCGTTTTGAAAAGCCAGTTCTTTGTTGGCAACAATTAATTCGGCAGCCCTGTTTTCTTTTTCTTCGTTTTGAAAAGCCAGTTCTTTGTTTGCAATAATTAATTCGGCAGCCCTGTTTTCTTTTTCTTCGTTTTGAAATACAAGTTCTTTGTTGGCTATTAATAATTCAGCAGCCCTGTTTTCTTTTTCTTCGTTTTGAAATACAAGTTCTTTGTTAGCTATTAATAATTCAGCTGCTCTTTTTTCTTTTTCTTCATTTTGAAAAACCAGTTCTTTGTTAGCTATAATTAATTCAGCAGCCCGCTTTTCTTTCTCTTCATCCTGAAAAGCCAATTCTTTATTTGCAATAATTAATTCAGCAGCTCTCTTTTCTTTCTCTTCATCTTGAAACGCCAGTTCCTTATTTGCAATAATTAACTCAGCAGCTCTTTTTTCTTTCTCTTCATCTTGAAAAGCCAATTCTTTATTTGCAATAATTAATTCAGCAGCTCTCTTTTCTTTCTCTTCATCCTGAAAGGTTAGTTCTTTGTTAGCAATAAATAATTCAGCAGCTAGTTTTTCTTTTTCTTCGTCTTGAAAAACAAGTTCTTTATTAATACTTGCTATCTCATCTGATTTTTTCCTTCTAGCCATAATAGGTTTTAACAAAGTTTTTTTTATAAAATTGAGAAATTAATGTCTCGGAAAAATGACTGAGTAGTATGACATTGCTTTTATTAAAAGTCTTAAATAAAGGTAACATAATGCAACGGATTTTCTATGCAAACTTAATATAATCTGATTACCTCCTCAGACCAGTTGTGGTTTTATAGTTTGTATTCGCCAGCAAAAAACAGTAGGAAAAAGTTATAAAATGTTGTTGGGAATCGCCAACCCATTGTTCAATTTTTAAGAATTCTACTTTGGAGAGTTACTTTATTATTTATTCCTGTAAATTTATTTGTAATCAAAATTTAGTACCCAGTTCTCCTTTTTAAAAAGCCTGACTCTGGAGGCTTCTTTAAAATGCAGTTTTTTAAAGTTACTTTCATTTAGTATAACTAACTTACCTATGCATCGTCAACTTTTTAATCATATCTGTACTGATGCTATCTGCATACATGCCATAGGCGCTAGTAATAACGCCTTTCATAGTACCATCTTTTGATTCCACTGCATAAATAACACTTTCATCACCAGGGTCGGTGGCCCCTTCAAAACGATGTACTTCTGTTATTTCAAACTCATGAGGGTTTAAGCAAAGATCATTTTCCTTGCAAATGATTTTATCAAAAGCTATATTAAAATCGATTGTGTAGCCCTTGGCTTTTAATGCGGTTAAAGCCGCTGTTACTGTATCGTAGTTATCCATAAAAAAAAATTTAAATAAAGTTACTGAAAGTTTTTAGGTATACTATTTCAACAATATGCACTCAGCCCTTGTGTAAGGTTTAGCTATAGCAATAGTTTGCCTACCTTTGCAATAATAATATTAGGTTTTAAATAATTATATCCAAGGTAATAACAAATTCCTTTTTAGAAAACAGCCAGATACGATCCGATAAAAAATCCACATTGGTATTATCAAAAAGAAAGTTATTAGCAGCAAACAGGCTAAAACGATAATGAAAAGGAAGTAAAGCCGAAATTACTATTAAAATAATTTTTTCCTATTCTGTTTTAGAAAAGGACAATAAAATAAATATGACTAAAGAAAAAATAATAACAAAAAAATCATCACAGGCACCTATAGTAAAAGGTAAGCTTGATATTTCGAGAAGTGGAATGGGCTATGTAATTGTAGAGGGAATAGACAAAGATATTGTAGTGCGGCCTAATGATTTTGGAAGAGCATTTCATGGAGATACGGTGAAAGTGCAGATTAACAAAGATAGTGGTCGTGGTAAACGTACCGAGGGTAAAATAACAGATGTTGCGGCACGTAACCAAATTACTTTTATAGGTAATATATCGATTAATAAAAACATTGCTTTTTTTAAAGCAGCAACCGAAAAGCCAATGTCTGATTTTTATATTCCGATAGAAAAATTAAATGGTGCTATTGATGGAGAAAGGGTTGTGGCCAAACTCGTAAAATGGGACAAGGCAGATAAGAAGCCGGAAGGCGAGGTGGTGACCATTTTAAAAGCTGAAGATGTGAATGATATGGCGATGAAAGAAATTTTAATTGAGGCTGGTTTTCCGCTAACATTTGAAAAAGCTGTGCTCGATGAAGCCAATAAATTATCTGAAACTATTACTAGGGAAGAATTAAAAAAACGAAAAGATTACAGAGATATCCTAACTTTTACAATTGATCCTGTTGATGCTAAAGATTTTGATGATGCTATTTCTATCAGGAATTTAGACAATGGGAATTATGAGATTGGCGTTCATATTGCAGACGTAAGTCACTTTGTTAAGCCTGATAGTATTTTAGATAAAAGTGCCTTTGAAAGGTCTACTAGCGTGTATTTGCCAGATAGAGTTAACCCTATGTTGCCCGAGAAAATCAGTAACGAATTGTGTTCACTTCGTCCGCATGAAGATAAATATACCTTTTCTGTAATTTTTCAGATTACCAACCGGGGAGAGATAAAGCACAAATGGATTGGCAGAACCATCACACACAGCGATCACCGGTTTACTTACGAAGATGTGCAAACAATTATTGAAACAGGTGACGGCATACACCATAAGGCGATTCTGTTATTAAACAAGCTTGCAAAGGATTTTCGGAAAGAAAGATTTGATCAGGGTGCTATCAACTTTTCTTCGCAGGAAGTACGTTTTAAACTGGATGAAAATGGTAAACCTTTGGGTATTGTTATTAAGGAAAATAAAGACTCCAACAAGCTGGTGGAAGAGTTTATGTTGCTTGCCAACAGAACGATTGCCGAGTATGTTTCTAGGATAAAAATTAATCAGGAACCAGTTCCATTTCCTTATCGCATACATGATACGCCGGATGACGAAAAATTAAAACCATTTGTTGCTTTTGCCAAAAAATTTGGTTACGTATTTGAAATGCATGATGCAGCAGCTGTAGCAACATCTTTTAATAATTTATTAAAAGATGTGAGTGGTAAACCAGAGCAGCATGTACTGGAGCAATTAGGGATTCGCACAATGGCGAAGGCGGTTTATACGTCAAAAAATATCGGTCATTATGGATTAGGGTTCGAACATTATTGTCATTTTACCTCACCCATACGCCGTTACCCCGATGTAATGGTGCATCGTATTTTACAGGAATGCCTTGATAAAAACCTGAAGCCTGATAAAAAAATGGATGAAAAATGCAAGCAATGCAGCGATAAAGAACGCAAAGCAATGGAAGCAGAAAGGGCTGGTAATAAATACAAGCAGGTTGAGTTTATGCAACAATATCTGGGAGAAGAATTTGATGGCATCATTAGTGGTGTAGCCAGTTTCGGCTTTTTTGTAGAAACTGTTTTACATAAATGTGAAGGCATGGTTACAGTAAGGGATCTTAGTGAGTTTGATGAATTTAAATTGGAGGAAGCAGACTATGCTTTGGTAGGTTTGCGTACCGGCAAAAAATTTAGAATGGGAGATGCGGTAAAAGTAAAAGTAGTAGCTGCTAATTTAGAAAAACGTCAACTGGATTATCATTGGGTGCAAGCGGATGATAAAACTCCTTTAGATAGCGCTAAGGCAAAAGGAAGTATAAAAAGAAAAAAATAATTATTCAACAGAAATTGCTGAACCTCTTTAAGGATCAGCAATTTTAAATTACAGCAGTTTACCTATGCAATCTTTTATAGAGCTGTCCAAATTATTTGAAGAAAAATTTAGTATACGCCATTTTCCTGCACATACCGCAACGTTGTATGAGCCTGCACAATACATTTTGCAATTAGGTGGCAAAAGGGTTCGCCCGGTTTGTGTACTTATGGGCAACGAATTGTTTTGCGATATTATTCCAGACGCTTATCATGCGGCTACTGCCATTGAGCTTTTTCATAATTTTAGTTTGATACATGATGATATCATGGATAAAGCTCCTATCAGAAGAGGTATGGAAACAGTGCACCAGAAATACGGAGAATCAACCGCTTTACTTGCTGGAGATGTAATGTTTGTAAGGGCTTACGAATACCTTAACAAAATAGCCATCAACAACCTGCAGAAAGTATTGCACCTGTTTAATCAAACCGCCGCCGCTGTATGCGAAGGGCAGCAATTAGACATGGATTTTGAGAAAAGAATTACGGTAAGTTTGGATGAATATGTGGGTATGATAACACTAAAAACTTCAGTGCTATTGGCTGCTAGCTTGCAATTGGGTGCAATACTAGGTGGTGCAGGAGAAGGCAATCAACATCACTTATATGAGTTTGGAAAAAATCTTGGGATAGCTTTTCAAGTACAAGATGATTACCTGGACGTTTTTGGCAATCCCGAAAAATTTGGCAAGCAGGTGGGCGGTGATATTCTTTCTAACAAAAAAACATTTTTACTGATACATAGCATGGAGACGGCTTCTCCTGAACAGCTGAAGGCTTTGCAACAACTTATGCAGAACAATGCACCGGATAAAGTTGAAAAAGTGACGGAGCTTTTTAAAGAGTGCAAAGTAGATGAATGGGCAAAAGCCCTAAAAGATAAATACCTGCAAACAGCTTTGCAACACCTGGAAGATACTGCAGTAATAGCAATACGTAAAAAGCCTTTGATGGAGCTGGCTGCTTATTTGATACAAAGGGATTATTGATTGATGTTTGAAAACTAGTGATATAATTTTTTTACATTTCGTTTGGCTCATATTTATTTACTATTTTAATTGATCCAATTTAGACTGGCATATTTAATTTTTCTACTACAATAATTGTGAATAGTTGTACCTTAATAATTAATAATATAGATAAACATAAACTTTCTGACAGTTTTAAAATTGTAAATCTAATAGCGAATAAAAAAAATATTGATTCAGATTCTAATCATGCATCTTATGTAAATACTGAATCTATCAAAAACCACCAAAAATATATGATATAATTTGTGCGCTTTTGGAAGTAAAAAAATGAATCAAATTTATCGAAGCTAAGACTAAAGGAAAACGACTTTTAAAAATATGGATTTATCAAACACCAGAAAAAAAAATAGTAAATGTTATTAGATTAAAGCAGGCGAAGACAACGGAATTATTCTTGTTTCTTAAGACAATTTTTTTGCTAATCCCAAAACTTTGAAATCAAATACTACGACATAGTTAACGATACTATTATAAGTCTCATTGCTTGGAAGCTAGAGTTGAAAAACGGTAAAGAACAATATAGACTAATTTTAATAATCATTTTATAGGTTGATATTTATTTATTGAATATTGCCATCTCTTTATTTTAGGAGTTTCAATCCTAAATATTTATTATCAATTCAACTTTATTAATTATTTTGAAGAATAATACTTCTTAAAACCAAAATTGAACATGTCTAAATCTTTATTCAGAACAAAGAAGATTGAAAGTATTTTAGCCGAAGGAAGTGATGATAGCCACAGTGGTGGAGGGTTAAAGCGGGTGCTTTCTATGAAAGACCTTACGTTTTTTGGTATTGCAGCCATCTTGGGTGCAGGAAGTTTCAGCAGTTTGGGTGGGGCAGTTTTTCATGGTGGTCCCGGAGTAGTAATTTTATTTATTATTACTGCCATTGCCTGTGCTTTTACAGCATTTTGTTATTCGGAATTTGCCAGTCGTATACCCGTTGCAGGTAGTGCTTATACATATGCGTATGCTTCTTTTGGCGAACTGTTTGCGTGGATCATTGGCTGGGCACTTATCATGGAATATTCAATTGGTAATATTTATGTAGCCTATAGCTGGAGCGATTATTTTACTTCCTTTCTCGAAAAAATTGGTGTGCACATTCCGCAATATTTATGTACCAGTTATATGGAAGTAAAACATGCGATGGTCAACGGCAGTACCAATCCGGATGTGCTGGAAGCATTTAATAAAGCGCCCATGATTGGGAGTTTAAAAATTATTTTTGATCTGCCTGCTTTTGTTATTAATATCCTCATCACCATGCTGGTGTATCGTGGTATTAAAGAGAGCCGCAACTTCAGTAATTTAATGGTAATTCTTAAAATGATAGTTGTTGCGTTGGTAATTATTGTTGGTGGTTACCTGGTATTTTCACATGGGCTTACAATTAACTGGACACCCGCCAATGATGAAGGCGTAAAGTCTTTTATGCCCAATGGCTTTAGTGGAGTGATGGCAGCAGTAAGTGGTGTATTCTTTGCCTACATTGGTTTTGATGCAGTGAGTGTGTTGGCAGAAGAGAGTAAAAATCCGCAACGTGATCTACCAAGAGGCATGATCTTATCACTCGTGATTTGTACCATCGTATATATTTTACTCACCCTGGTTTTAACCGGGGCTGTTAATTATCGAAAATTTGAAGGGATAGGAGATCCACTGGCATTTATTTTTGAAAAACAAAACCTCAATGTTGGCTGGATGCAGTTTTTTGTGGCCATCGCTGCTGTAATTGCAATGACAAGTGTGCTGCTCGTTTTTCAAATGGGACAACCACGTATCTGGATGAGCATGAGCCGTGATGGTTTAATGCCTCGGGTATTTCAAAAGATTCACCCAAAATTTAAAACGCCTTCTTTTGCCACTATTGTTACCGGTTTTGTGGTTGGTGTACCCATCTTATTTACCGATAAAACATTTGTGTTAGACTTTACCAGTATTGCTACTTTGTTTGCCTTTGTGTTGGTTTGCGGTGGCGTACTTTTAATTCCACGAAAAGAAAAGCAAGCAGGTAAATTTCATATCCCTTTTATTAACGGACAATATATTTTTCCATTAATCGTAGTTGGGGCGCTGATATTGGCTCGTAAATTATCTGCTACCTACTTTACCGATATGTTTAATTTCGATTTCAGCAGCAATGCCGAGTACACTAGTGGTAAACGAAGTTTTATGGATGTTGCCATACCTAACATTACGCTCATCATTTTTTGGTGTAGTGCATTATTGCTTTCGATAGTAACCTTCATTAAAAAATATTCTTTAATTCCACTTATGGGGCTCATCACCTGTATGTATTTGCTTACCGGTATGACAAAAAATAACTGGGCATGGTTTCTTGGCTGGTTGTTAATTGGCCTGATCGTTTATTTTTTGTACGGGTATAAAAAAAGTAAACTGGCTTCTTAATTTTTTGTCGGCATTTGTTTTTTATGTCATCATTGTTGTGTCACTCACTTTTACTATATACCATTGTGGTACAGTTGTAAATTTGTATTTGGAGCTTTGTCAACTCTCCGGGTTTCTGGTTGCTAACGATGGTCTTTTCTCATCAATCGATAAAAAATCACCGCTGTTTTTAGAAGCAGATTTACACTCAATTTTACCATTAATACCTCACAAACTAACCTAACTTTACAGAATTAATCATCATAATAGAAAACAGAAAAGGGGCTATGAAATACGAACCGGGAGATAAGATAATAGTACTACTTACCAATGAAGAAGGAAAGGTAGTGGAAATCATGAACGAAAAAATGGTAATGATAGAAGTTAAGGGAGTACGCTTTCCGGCTTATATGGACCAGATTGATTTTCCTTATTTTAATATGTTTTCACAAAAAAAAGTAGTCGAGAAAAAGAAGATATACGTTGATAATTTAAAACAGGAGAAAGGAATCACAAAGGCTAAGGTAGATGATAGGGTGTTTATTACATTTATGCCTGTATTTGATAAGGATATTTTTGATGATGATGTGGTAGAAAAACTAAAAATATACCTCATCAATCAAACCTCAACTTCGTATACTTTTAATTACAATTTATTTTTTAATGGAGAAAGCAGCTTTCAGTTAAAAAACACCATTGAACCGCTGCACGAATTTTATTTACATGATGTAAATTTTGAGGACCTGAGTGATAACCCTCGTTTTGACGTGGAATTTTCTTTATCCAATCCAAATAAAATGAAAGCGCCTTATTTTGAAACTTCTTTAAAATTAAAAGCAAAGCAACTATTTAAAAAAATTGAAGAATTAAAATTAAAGAACGAACCTACTTTTTCCTATTCTTTGTTTGATACCTATCCCGATAAAATCGATGATGAAAAAGTGGACCTCAGCAAACTTGGTAATGCCGGCTTTAGGCTGTATGATGCTTCACGGGTAAAAGAAAATCTTGATCCAGCCCGAACAGTTGTTGATCTGCACATTGAAAAATTAACTGATAGCTGGAAACACCTTAGTAATTTTGAAATATTAACCATTCAATTAAAAGCATTCGAAAAATTTTACGACCTCGCCATAGCTCACTATCAGCCATCTTTAATTATTATACATGGCGTTGGTACAGGCAAATTAAGAGATGAGATTCATGATATTTTAAAATTAAAAAAGGAAGTAAAATCTTTTGTAAACCAATATCATCCTAGTTACGGTTATGGTGCTACGGAAATTTTTTTCGCCTATTAAGTTTCCTGCTACTTTTCACTTATTATTCAACAAAAACTTTTTTGTAAAATAAATCAGGTAATAGGTTTGGCTTGATAATAGTACTTTTTTGTTTAAAGTATTGTATTCTAAAATGTTTTAATTGCTAATAATGGGTAATAGTAGTTAATTGTTGGTAAAACAATTTTGACTATTTAAAATGTTTAATAATTGATCACAAAATTATAAACTGTAATTGGGTAATCCTTTCTACCAAGCGGGTGTTTATATTCACATAGATATTATATGTATTTAAAAAATAAAGTAATGAGCCGAAACTTTGATAAATACTAAAGTGATTATTAGCAAAGATTTTTGGTACTCAAGTATTATGCTATCTAAAGATTTAGGTTAAACTTAATTTACCCTATTAGGAATAATTATCTCAGCTGCAAACATTTAAGATATTTTGTATATAAATTAAAAATTGTTTTTATATCTTAAAAAAATTATATTGAAAATATATGGTATACATAAAAAGATGTTTTCTTGTGTTTTTTGGAATTTTTTTTCTGTCAATTGCAACCCAAGCTCAGCATATTAAAAAATCTTTACTGTGTGATTTGGTAGTCCAAAAACACCAAACTATTAAAATATTTTATAAGGCAGCACTTTTTAAGGAAAATACGAATTACAAAATCATTAAAGAAAAAAAGTCGCTTTCAAAAAAAATTGCGTTGTTATTGAATAAGCAAGCCACAACAAAAATATTTTTAAATAAGCCTAACGCAATTGCTTTATCTCTTCCATTAGGCAAAGGCAATCAAAAAATACTGGAGTTGGTAAAACAAGATATCAATACTGGTTTTGATTTCGATTTTGGAACAATTGATGTAAAAGGCAAGCAACATAAAAAATCAAATGATCAGGGCCTCCATTATCGGGGATATGTAAAAGGCGATAGTTCTTCACTTGCATGTTTAAGCATCTTTGCAAATGGCCAGGTGCTAGGTATTTTTTGTAATAAGGAAGGTAATTTTAATATAGCAAAATTGCCAAATACAGCAAATGAATATGTACTATACAATAGTAAAAACTTACAATTACGCCTGAATTTCGAATGCAGTACTTCTGAAAATGCAGTAATTTCTTCCTTTAAAAATAAAGTGCAACAGGTGTTATCGGCCACTTCAATAGTGTCAACCTCTACCTGTAAAAAAATAAATTTATATTGGGAAGCGGGCTATAAATTGTTTCACAATAATTTTAATGATGATACTACCGCTACACAAAATTATTTAACAGGTATTTTTAACCAGGTTTCAACTATGTATCAAAATGAAGGGATACAAGTAGAACTAAGTAATTGTTATGTTTGGATATGTGTAGACCCTTACACTGAAACTGCAGCTTCTTTAGCACTTGATGGTTTTAAAGCAAGATGGAATGTAGCAGGGAATACTTTTAAGGGTGATTTTGCAATGCTGATTGATGGAGCGCCTACAAATAATGGCGGGCAGGCCTTTTTACTTGATAATAATTTGTGTGATCGTAACGATGCTTTTGGGTATTGTAATGTGTACGGAGCTTACAATGGCGTGCCGGTTTACTCCTGGGATGTTCACGTGTTAACTCATGAAACGGGGCATTTACTAGGTGCCCATCATACCCATTGGTGTGGATGGAATACCGGTGCATTGGGTGCTTGTGGTGCTATTGATAATTGTTACAAATTAGAGCCGGGTAATAATTGCAGCACCTGCACATTTACAAATAACAGTAATAAAAATCCTGCTGATTTTACTGGTACTATTATGAGCTATTGCCATTTAAAATCGAATGTGGGTGTTAACCTTGCTAATGGATTTGGGCCTTTACCTGGAGCTACCATTCGTAATAATGTAAGTTTATCCGTTTGTGCTACAAAATTTACTAAATGGACTGGGAGAGTAAGTGCCGATTGGGAAACTACAGGCAATTGGACTTGTGGTATTTTACCTGATGCAACTACAGAAGTTATTATTGAGGGCGGGCTAAAATATTATCCGGTGGTTAAAAAAACAGGGATTTGCAAAAGCCTAAAACAATCGCCTGGTACAAGTATAAAAGTTAATTCAGGTGCTACACTAACTATTGCCGGATTACCAAATCATTGATAAAAAATACATAGATACTATAAGATTTATTAATATCCACGTTGAGTGGAAAGCTATTTATTCCAGCCTTAAAAAGTGTAATAAAAATTATTTATTAAAAGTAGATCGCATCGCTTTCAACATCCCATTGGTTGACCATGTGCCAGGAACTATCATGCGCCTAATAGTATAAAGTGGTTCAACAGTATCTCTTTTGGTGGATAAAATAAAGGCAAGTTTGTAATTGCGGCTTTTAATTTCTGGTATGGCAGCTTGGTTCCATAAACCAAAAGGATACGCAAAATATTTTATTGATTTGCCTGTGATAGCCTCTAGTTGTTTTCTTGGTTTTACTAACTGTGTATCCCAATCGGCTCCCTGGTATTTAGTAACCATATGATGATCCCAGGTGTGGCCAGCAATTACATGTCCGCTATCAGATAAGTTTTTAATTTGATCTTTGCTCATATACCTGGGACGGTTAATTGAAATTGTCATGATAAAATAAACTCCTTTAAAACCATATTTATTCATTTCCGGTATTCCTATACTGTATTGTTCTTCATCTGTATCATCAAAAGTAAGCATAACTGGCTTTGCTGGTAAAGGTCCATCATGTACCAAATATTCATATAATTGGTCTGGTAAAATGGTAGAATAGCCACTGTCTGATAAAGCTTTCATTTGTGCTGCAAATGCTGCAGGCGTTACAGAATAACTTTTCATGCTTTCACTTTCACCTGCCTTAAAATTTCTTATATGGTGGTAACACAATACTGGAACTTCTTTTTTTGAAAGAATAGTAGCAATGTCTGCCAGTTGTTTTTTTGTTTCAATTATTTTATTCTCAGATGGATTTATTGTAACGGTTTCTTTTTTTACTTTTTCGGCTGGTGTTGAACATCCTACTAAAAAAAGGAAAGAAATAAAGCTTACTGTCCAGATATTTTTCATGAATTTAAAAGTATAAAAGTAAATTGCTAAAGATTATTGATATTGTATGTAGATAGGTTTTGGCGTAAATTTTAGTAATTCTTCCGGAGTATACATACCACTTGTGTTTGGTTTTGTATCATTTTTATAAAACAATTTAAAACCCGTAAACTGAACTGGTTCTTTAAAAATATAGCGCAGATAAGTAGATCTTTTCAAAATTTTATCTCCAAATCCATCCATGTCCATCACTACCTGCACTTCCGGCACTTTTTTAATTCTTTCAAAACCAGTAACCATACCTTGGGTAAAACGGTGAACCACCAATATCTTTGGTGTAAGATTATTTTTACGAACAATGTCTGCAAGGTAATCGATGGCATCATTGATATCTTCTGCATTAAAAGAACCAATTTTTCTACCTGGTATTTCTCCGTTTTTGAGAGAAAATTCGGGATCAATTCCTAAATGAACATTGGGTAATTTAAGGTATTTTTCAAGTGAAGGTACTTCCTCTTTTACAGAACTATGACCAACCTGAATATCTAAAAATACCAATGCATTGATAGGCTTTGCCCAATTCATAATGGTATCAATTTGGCTAGATGGCATTCTCATGCGGTGTTTATTATCCTTACCGGGCGCAGCTTGCGCAGTACTAGCTATATAATGCAAGGCAGGAATAACTTTAACTGTTGTATCAGCAGCCTGCCATTTAGCTACTTCTTCCAGTAATTTTTTAAGCATTTCCTCTCGAGGAAATTCTCCTAAAGCGCCCATTCTTTTTGAATATAAATTTCCATAATAAGCAACGATTCTATTATAAGGAAGTAGTGCTCCTGCTAATGGATAAGGAGCTTTAACAGGCCATTTACCGGTAGAATCATTGTTGCTTAATGCAATCATTTTTTTATTATATGCCGCAGTATCTATTGGCTGAGCACTGGGTTTTACTTCCGGCAAAACTTTTGCAATTACCTGGGCTGTTTCTTTTTTTTCAGCAGTAGAATTGGCTTGGTTACAACCACAACTTAACGCCAATATAAAGGGGGGAAAAAAACAACACACGAGTACACTAACCTGATTTTTCATAAAGTAAAAATATTGAATTTTAAAAACAAACGAAAAACAGCTATTATAAATTGCTTTTCATAAAAAAATGATATGCAAGATTACAATTATCCGGTCAATTAAAAAGGATGGAAATTGATTTAGTCATTATTTTTTAATTGTCTTTAGATAATAACGGTAAAAATTAAAACTCTAATTAAGTTTATTTCGATTGCCTTGTTATCTAAAAAGAGTTGTTTGTATTTTAATTGAAGTATTGTAATACCATTTATAAATAAAAGGTAGTCCAATATTTGTTTATTGGATTTTTTGTTTTATATTTCGACTATGTAATAAATATACAATGGCACTTCCCTTTCAACTAACAGTAAAAGAAACAATCGTAGCGCTTCGTAAACTTCAACGCACAAATAAGGATTTAATAAGCAAACGATTACATATGTTAATAGAGATTAAAAAGCATGAAAAAACAGGTATTTCCAAAAGAGAGTTATCCCGTATAACAGGCATTAATCATAACAGTATAGTGAAGTGGCGCAAACTATATAAGCTTTCAGGGATAGAACCATTATTGAAACATGGCCGTGTAGGGGGGGTAAGAAAAGCGTTGTTAGTCAAGAACTACACAAAAGAATAGAGCTGAAATTAAATGATCCCCAAAATGGCATAAGGGGCTATACTGAACTTTTAGAATGGGTGAATAAAGAACTTTCTAAAGACATGAAATATATTACATTGGTAAAATATACAAAACGTCATTTTGGAACTAAAATAAAAGTTGCCAGAAAAAGCCACGTAAAAAAGGATGAGGAAGCTGTAGCCACTTTTAAAAAAACTTCAGTCAAAGATGCCAAGAAGTAATATTTAAATCGGATATAAAATTGACCAGCATAAACTTGTTCTTTCAGGATGAAAACAGGTTTGGATTGTTTACACGTAATAGCAAGGCATTAACTGCAAAGGGCGTCAAACCAATTTGTCCATTCCACCAGATATTTAAAACACTTTATTTGTTTGGCGCATTCTCTCCCATCATTTGAGATAAATTTCTTTTAGAAATGCCCCACTGCAATGCTGCAAATTTTCAAGTTTTCCTGGATGATTTTTCTGCACAGAACCCTGACGAGGTTAAAATAATGGTATTGGACTAATGGTGCATTCCACAAAGTAAAAATTTAAAAAATACCGAATAAAAAAGTTTTTAATTGAATATTTTTCAAAAAATCTGCAAAAAAGGTTTAGATCACCAGTGTTTCCTGTGCAATAAACAATGAAACTTTTGATTGCAACAGATCTTCTTTTGCAAGTAATTGTTGCAATAATTCCAGTTGATTATTACACCTGATTAAATTGTGGCCGGGGTATTTTGACCCATAATAAACGTCATTGTTAAGGTAATCGGCTAAAAAACGGATCGCCTGCATGTAAATCATGAATTTACCTGCATACACAAAATAATTTTTTTCTTCTTCACTTAACTCGTTTTTCATTTCACTTAAATATCCCTCTACTATTGCATGAAAATAGGATTCCCGAATCTGAATTTTCGAAAAATCACTTTCTTCTTCACTTACTGGCGAAACGTAAGTGCGTATCATATCTCCCACATCACTTATAAAATATCCGGGCATTACCGTATCAAGATCTATTACGCAAAGTCCTTTACCACTTTTATCAAATAATACATTGCTGATTTTTGTGTCGTGGTGGGTAACCCTCTTTTTAAAAAATGGATTACTTTGAATTTGGTTAAAAATATCAACAATATTTTTTTGCGCTATTATATACGAAATTGATTTTTCGCTTTCTTTGATACGCTCTTTATTTCCTTTTTGAAGTGCTTCTTCAAATTGATGATAGCGCAATGTTAGATTATGAAAATCAGGAAGTGTAATTTGTAGTTTATTAATATCAAATGCAGAAAGTAATTTGGTAAATTTCCCAAATTGCCTGGCTCCTTCAAAAGCAATGGCTGCATTGGCAACTGTATCGAATGTAACTGATCCCTTAACAAACTTAAACATTCTGCAATAGCCTATTTCCGGCAAAAAAAACATTTCTTCATTGTGTATTGTAGCCACCAGGTTTACAAAAAGATAGTCAGGAAAAAATGTCTTAAAAAAAATATTTAGTTGACGAAGATTTTCAGCAATGATGGCTGGCGTAGTAAATATTGAGTTATTTATTTTTTGAAAAATAAATGATTGATCCCCGTAATTTAAAATCCAAGTATTATTAATGAGCCCATTTCCAAAAGGTTTTAAGGTGCATTCGTTTTCCGGAAAGTCATACTGTTTTGCAATTAACCCAAGCATGTAACAAATTAAAATGTAAATATTACACAAAAATAAAGTTCCCTTTTCATTTAACCATCAGGCAAACGTTTGTGTGATCTGGCAGGTTAGCTAAATTGCTACAAGTTTGCATGTATTACTAATTGGGGTTCTAAAATTATTTTATAAAAGGTATGGTTTTCATTTTCTGTTTTATCTTTCGAAAGCAGGTCAAGCATTATTTCCATTGCTTTTTGTCCCTGTTGGTAACTGAACTGTTCTACCGAAGCAAGCGGTGGGTGAGCGGAATAATTACTGATGGGCAAATTTGCATAACTAACAAAACTGATATCTTTATTAATTTTTAGTTTTAATTTTTTTGCTGCTTGCACAGCATCGAGTAAAACATAATCATTAAATGCGATGATAGCGGTAGGTTTGTTTTTTAAGGACAATAATTTTTCAGTAACTCTATAAACACTTTCAGTAGTAAGATCAGAAGACATGATAAGGGATGGATCGTACTTAAGCCTGGCTTTATTTAAACCATTTCGGTAACCCTCTACCCGCTCTTTACTGGCCAGTAAATTCATTGGTCCGTTAATCATACCAATAGATTTATGCCCTAATTTTCTTAAAAAATTAAAGGCTTGTGTAGTGCCCGACGACATATTACAGGCCACATAATGTATGTTGGCCATATTGGGAATGCGATCAAAAAAAACTACAGGAATATCATACTTCTGAAGTACTTCAAAATGTTCGTAGGTGGCAGTATTTTTTGCAATGGATACAATTAATCCATCCACCCGGTGGCTCTTCATGGTTTCTACCAGTTGCCTTTCTCTTTCTACATCATCATGCGATTGCCCCATTAAAACCGTGTATTTATTTTTACTGGCGCAATCTTCTATGCCACTGATGGCGGATGAAAAAAAGGCTTCTGATAATTCAGGTAATATAACGCCAATGGTAAATGTTTTTCTTTGCTGAAAAAAAATGGCTGTTTGGTTGGGCTCATAATTTAACTCCTTGGCTAATTTCTGAACATTTGTTCTGGTTCTTAACCCAATACTTTTATGATCGTGCAATGCACGGGAAACCGTAGAAGGGGAAATATTTAGCCTGCTGGCAATTTCTTTTATAGTGATGATTTTATTATCCATTAATGCAATTTAGTTTTATAAGTGGGAATATGGAAAAATAACGCAAACGATTGCAGCGTAGGTACAAACGGTTGCGTAACACTAAACGAAAATGATAATCCTCAGATTTAAAATTTTTTATTTTTACCTTGACTTCGAACTTAAAAAAATACTGCATATGTGCCTAATCAAAAATTTATTTTTGCTGTTATTAACATTAGCATACCAAGAGTGTTTTTCCCAAACAAAAATTTCAGAAAAAGCGATTTCAGATATTGACCCACTTCTTTCTAACGCTACAGTTACATTAAAAGGTACAGGTGTAAATACCACTACAAACAATAATGGTGTTTTTTCAATAATGGTTACGGGAACTAAAATCGGGTATGCCTTCTTACCGAGTTGAGTATTTAAAGATTGAAAATCTTGTGCCTTATTTGAAATAACAACATTTCAATTAATAAAAAAGATAGAATAAGTATGAAAAAGTATTATCAGGTTATTGTTTATTTTTCGGTGATAATGATTGTGGTTGCATTCTTCTTTTCCTGTAATATTAATAAAGAAAAAGACATAGCCAATTGCAAACCGGTTGTAAATAGTACAGATAGTTTAATTATTGTTGATACTGCTAAAATACCTAAAGATAAATTTGGTGAGTCTGTTAGATATGTCAGACAATTAATGTTGAATACTGCTTATTATATTGGCCCCGATGGGATCAATGGAAAATACCTGCGTAATAAAATGAATTGTACCAATTGCCAACAGGAGGCAGGCACAAAATTGTATTCTTTTAACCTAATGGATTCGCATGATAATTACCCTCAATACAGGGCAGGAGAAGGAAAAGTATTAACCCTCGCAGAAAGGGTAAATAATTGTATTATGCGGCCGCATAGTGGTAAGCCTTTACCTTTAGATAGTAAAGAAATAATTGCTTTTTTATCTTATTTAAAATGGATAAATGGATATGCACCAAAAGGTAAAAAATTTAAAGGCGAAAAAAATCTGGAGGTTAAATTTCCAGCGGTTGCGGTCAGCCCGAAAAGAGGTCATATTCTTTTTACGAAGCAATGTGCCCGTTGCCATGGTGCAGCAGGCGAAGGAATAATGTGTGCAGATAATGTAACCTATCAATACCCACCTTTGTGGGGTACCAGCGGTTATCAGCCTGGTTCAAGCATGCACCGTATTATTAAACAGGCTCAATGGTTAAAGGCTAATATGCCACAGGATAAAGCCACCTGGGATAAGCCTTTATTAACTGATAGTGAAGTATTGGGTATAGCAGCAATTGTAAATGATGATGACATTCATAAAAGACCGGTAGTTAAATCCTTCGATTACCCCTTTCCAGTAGAGAAGGCCATTGATTACGGGGTGGGGCCTTTTGTTGACACTTTCTCTGAAGCCCAACATAAATTTGGACCTTAACCCCCCATTATCACTTACTGGAAAATTAAAGATTTAAAAGCCGTTTATTAGTTTGTTTTCTGGAAGAATTTAAAAGTTAATTCAAATCAAATCAAATCAAATCAAATAGTATATGTCAAATCTACATAACCGTTTTATTTTAAGTAGTATAATTTTTTTGTGTATTTCAAGTTGTTGTACATCATTCCACACATTCCGAAAAAATACCGGAATTAATTTCTCCAGCTAACGAAATACATTCGTAGATTTATTATGACTCTTTGCAAGGCCGTTCTAAGCATTGGTGATTCAAAATCCCGGGCGTCATTCTGGTTGAAATGTAATCCTGGTTTCCAGGAGTTGATAATTTCAGTGGTGCGGTTTTATTACCAGCCCGTTCAGAATAATTTTCTAATTCATACTACA
>JANXSK010000211.1 GCA_025352695.1 Ferruginibacter sp.
TGAGGCTTTAAAAGATGCTGATTTTGTGTATGTAAAAAACTGGAGCACTTATAATGATTATGGAAAAATTTACAGCAACGATCCTTCCTGGATGCTGACAGAAGAAAAAATGTTATTGACTAATAATGCAAAAGTAATGCACTGTTTGCCAGTACGCAGAAACGTAGAACTCAGCGACGAGATATTGGACAGTCAAAACAGTCTTGTTACAAAGCAGGCTGGTAACAGGGTGTGGGCGGCGCAGGCAGTTATTTCAGAAATATTAAACGGATTGTGATGGAGCAACTCTTCGTTATAAAAATTGGAGGTAATGTCATCGACGATGAAAAGAACCTTGCTGCGTTTTTGCAAAATTTTGCTTCCATCAACGCAAAAAAAATACTAGTGCATGGAGGTGGAAAGATTGCTACCAAAATAGGAGAGCAGTTAGGTATTCAATCTAATTATATAAATGGAAGAAGAATTACGGATGAAGCTACAATCGATCTGGTAACGATGGTGTATGGTGGATTGGTAAATAAAAAGATAGTTGCAAAATTGCAATCGTTGCAGTGCGATGCTATTGGATTAACGGGGGCCGATGCCAACATTATGCCAGCTGTAAAAAGACCAATAAAAGATATTGATTACGGCTTTGTTGGCGATGTAATAAAAGAGAAAATAGCAATAAAAAATTTAGAAGTTTTACTGGCAAATAATTTCACATTGGTTATTGCACCATTAACACACGATGGCAATGGACAAATGCTGAATACCAATGCTGATACTGTTGCCTCTTCATTGGCAGTGGCTTTATCAAACAGGTACGATGTAAGGCTGATTTATTGTTTTGAAAAAAACGGCGTGCTGGAAAATGTGGAAGACGATGATTCCGTGATCAAATTAATTACCAAAGAAAAGTACCAACAACTACTGACCGATAAAAAATTATTCGATGGCATATTGCCAAAAATTGACAATGCATTTGCAGCCATTGACAATGGCGTAAAAGAAGTACTGATAGGGCATGCAAATGATCTGCTACAAAACGTTACACCACATACAAAAGGAACTTTAATAAAATGATGACAACAAACGAATTGTTTAACGAAGCTGTTGGATTGCTAAAGCAACTCATCGCTACGCCCTCTTTTTCCAAAGAAGAAAATGATACAGCAGAAATTATTTGTGCTTTTTTTAAAAAACACAATGTTCCTTTTGCAAGGGTCGGTAATAATATTTATGCTAAGAACAAGCAGTACGATGTTAACAAACCTTCTATTTTATTAAACTCACATCACGATACAGTATTGCCCAATAAAGGTTATACAATGGATCCGTTTACACCGGTTGAAAAGGAAGGGAAATTGTTTGGTCTGGGAAGTAATGATGCAGGTGGTTGCCTGGTTTCTTTAATGGCTACTTTTTTACATTTTTATAACCAGGCGCACACCTCACACAACGTTGTATTTGCTGCCAGTGCAGAGGAAGAGATCAGTGGTGTAAATGGCATTGAACTGGTACTGCCTTTTTTAGGTAATATTGATTTTGGTATTGTGGGTGAACCGACCAAATTGGAAATGGCGGTGGCAGAAAGAGGGTTAATGGTGATTGATTGCCTGGCAATTGGCAGGGCAGGTCATGCTGCACGCAATGAAGGAGAGAATGCTTTGTACAAGGCAGTGGATGACATTAACTGGATAAGAAATTATAAGTTTGATAAAGTGAGTGACCTCTTAGGTGATTCCCGATTAACTGTTACTGTGATTGATACCGATAACAAACAACACAACGTAGTGCCTGCTCAATGTAAATTTGTGATAGATGTAAGGGTGAATGAATTGTATACGTTTGATGAGATACTTGATGCATTGAAAGCAAATTTAAAAAGCCAGTTTAAACCACGTACTACCAGGATGAAATCAACAGCGATCGCACTGGATCATCCATTGGTATTGGCAGGTATACAATTGGGTAAAGGATACTATGGTTCACCTACTACATCTGATAAAGCCCTGATGCCATTTCCTACTTTAAAAATGGGGCCGGGAGATAGCGCTAGAAGTCATACTGCCGATGAATTTATTTACCTGGATGAAATTAAAAACGGTATTGAAA
>JANXSK010000047.1 GCA_025352695.1 Ferruginibacter sp.
ATATCTCTTCCTTGACCAAAAAAGAAAACTCAGGCTGGTTCAAAATATCAAAAGAAACATCGCTAAATTTGAAATAAAACCTGAAGACATTGGATTTGTAACAGCCTGATTAATAGTATGACTGTAAAACGTTAGTCAGAATGTTAGGTCAATGATTTAGATTGAACTTAAAACATATTGCCAATAATTTACTATAGAGAAAATTCTACAAATCAGGCTGTATTCCTTATTTTTTTTAATTAATGCAAACGTTTGCTATAAGTATTTCATATTTTTTTCATTATTATTGTGAGGTGGAAAAATGTTTTAAAAAAACATATATCTTTTTCTTAATTTACCAAAACTGACATTAATATGCTTACACTAAAAAGATCAATGATTTTTTCTTGTTTTCTTTTACTTGCATGTATTGTGCAAGCTCAAACAAGAACCATTTCTGGAAAAGTTACATCAGCAACAAATGAGGCCCAGCAGGGAGTTTCTGTTGTTTTAAAAGGAAAATCAAAAGGAGTTGCTACAAATGCTAATGGAATATTTTCCATTACAGTTCCTTCCGGTGCTGCAACATTGGTTGTTTCAGAAGTTGGTTATACCACCTTAGAAAAAAATGTAGCCGCCAATGTTTCTGAAGTAAATTTTATGCTTGCAGAAAGCAAGGGAGATTTGGAAGCTGTTGTTGTAACAGCACTTGGCATTACCCGTCAGAAAAAAACGCTCGTTTATGCCACCCAATCGGTAAAAGCTTCTGAGTTAACAGAAGCCAGGGATGCAAATAATGTGATCAATTCGCTTTCAGGCAAAGTTGCCAATGCGGTAATAACACAAGGTTCTGGTGGTGTAGGTAGTGGTGCCCGTATCGTTTTAAGGGGTAATCGCTCTATTCAGGGAACTAATAATGCCTTAATTGTTGTGGATGGTGTTCCTCTCAGCAACAATACAAATGGTACTGCCGGAAGTGATTTTGGATTTGTACAGGGATCGGATGGCGCATCAAGTATTAACCCTGATGATATTGAATCTGTAACAGTTTTGCGTGGCGCTTCTGCTGCGTCACTTTACGGAAGTCAGGCGGGTAATGGAGTAATTATTATCACCACTAAAAAAGGTAAAAAAGATAGAGTTGCTGTAACATTAAATTCTGGTGTTGCAATGGAATCTGTTTTTGCTTTACCTCAATTTCAAAATTCATATGGTCAGGGAAATGGAGGTATTCTTAAGGATACACTTACATCCGGCGAAAGTTGGGGAGCTAAAATGACGGGTCAGTCAATTACCAATCATCTGCTAAAGCCAGGTACTTATTCAGCTCAACCGAATAATGTGAAAGATTTTTTTAGAAATGGAACCAGTTTTAATAACTCTATTGGTGTTACTGGTGGTACAGAAAAAATGCAAACTTATTTTTCTTATACCAACAATGAAGTAAAAGGAATTATTCAAAAAAATGACTTAACCCGTCATACAGTAAACCTTAGAATTACCAATCAGGTAAGCAGCCGTTTTTCTACAGATGCTAAGGTTACTTATATAAACCAGGAAATTAAAAATAGGCCACGTGCAGGTGAAGAAAATGCGCCTGTAATTGACATTTATAATATGGCAAGGAATATCTCAACTGCAGATGCTCAGAATTACTCAACATTAAACAATGTAGGTATTTCAACTCCTACCACATTCCCATCTACCTTAAGTTCTATTTATCAAAATCCTTACTGGACAGTTAATCAAACTTCTATTAACGAGAGTAGAGACAGGGTAATTGGCTTTTTAACAGCTAAATTTAAAATTAATAACTGGTTAACTTTATCCGGAAAAGCAAATCTGGATAAAACATTTGATAGAGGAGAAAATTCTATAGGGGAAGGAACAATACTATGGGCTAAATCCGGTGGTGATTACCAGAAAAATAACATTACCGTTACAGAAAAATGGTTTGATGCAATGTTGGAAGGAAACAATACCATTACAAAGAATTTAAAAATTAACTATCGTATCGGAAGTATTTTTCAGGATAGACAATTTGATGCAAATTACCAATCTGCAGGTGGACTGAATGTTACTAACAAATTCAGTTTAAATTTTGCTAAAAGTCCTCAGGTGAGCTCATCATTTACACAAGTTCAAACGCAATCTGTTTTTGGGCAGGCTAATATTTCTTTTAAAGATGCGATATTTCTTGATTTAAGTTTGCGCAACGAATGGGATTCCCGCATACCTAAACCATATACTTACAATTATCCTTCTGCAGGTCTTTCAGCTATAATTTCAGATTTAATATCGCTTCCCAGGCAATTATCTTTCTTAAAAGCCAATGTCAATTATGCAGAAGTTGGTAACGGAGGTCAATTTGGATTATTAAACTCAGTTTATAATTATGGACAAGGAGCAGGCAACGGATTTTTACAGAGAAGTTCCACACTACCGCTGCCTGGTTTAAAGCCTGAAATTGTTAAGAGTTTGGAATTTGGTATAGAAGCAAGGTTCATGCAAAACAGGATAGGTTTTACAGCCAACTATTATAATAGTAATTCATTTAACCAGTTACTACAAGTTCAATTGCCTGTAGCTACAGGATATTCCAATAAGTATATAAATGCTGGTAATATTCAAAATCACGGTTTTGAGTTTGTAATTGACGGTTCACCCATTCAAACGAACACTTTTAAATGGAATGTTACGGTTAATATAGCAATGAACCGCAGTAAAGTAGTTTCTTTAGATCCAAATATAAAAACGTTTTATTTAGGTGGTGGTTACGGCCGTTCTGCAACGCCAGTTGTTCAGGAAGGCAAAGCTTTTGGAGATTTGCTTGCGTTTAAATGGGCAACAAATGACAAAGGGAATCATATCGTTGATCCACTTACCGGAAAACCAGTTCTTACACAGGATCAAAGTTATATAGGCAATTTTAATCCTAAAGCAACCGTAGGCTTTACAAATACGTTTGAATATAAAGCATTCTCTTTACGTGTTTTGGTTGATGGTCGTTTTGGAGGCACAATGGTTTCAGGTACAGAAATGAACCTCGCCTTTAGTGGAATTCCTGCTGTAACTGAAGCATATCGTGAAGGAGGATGGAGCCTTGGTGGTGTAGATGCAACTGGGGCAGCGGTTTCAAAAGCGATTACAGCACAGGATTTTTGGCAAATAGCTTCAGGTAAACGTTATGGTGCTGGAGAATTTTTTGCTTATGATGCAACCAATTTAAGGGTTAGAGAGTTATCTATTGGATATAACATACCAGTAAAAAATACAAAAGTTATAAAAGCAGCAAAACTGTCATTTGTCGGTCGTAATTTATTTTGGTTATACAGAGGCAAATCTTTGCTGGATATTCCTGGAATTGGAAAGCGTAAAATGTGGTTTGATGCTGACATGAGTCTTGGAAACGGTAACTATCAGGGTGTTGAGTATGGTACTTTGCCTGCTACTCGTAGTTTAGGTGTTAATTTACAGGTAACTTTTTAATACAAATTTTTTAAATATTATTATATGAATCGAATAACAATCTATAACCGAATTTACGTTCCTCTTTTCTGTTGTGTGATCCTCTTGGGTGCATGTACAAAAAAGTTTGATAAAATAAATACAGATAGAAATACAGTGGCTACAATTGGTTCTGCTGAATTACCTTTTCTTTTTGCAAAAGCAGAAGCATCTGCAGTGCCCAACATCTGGAATTACCAGGTAGCACAAAATCTTTTTGCTGATCAGTATGCACAATATTTTGCCTGTACAGCTACCTATTTTCCTTCTGACAGATTGAATATAAGAATGGATTGGGTTGGCGCAGCATTTAATCCTGTTTATACTGACATGGCACCACAGTTACAATCCATTACCAAAGCTGCAGCAGCTGGTTCGGCTGAAGCTGCTATGGCAGATATTGTGTGGGTACTCGGATTTCACAGAGTTACTGATTATTGGGGTCCTATTCCATATTTTCAAGTTGGTCAATCGGGTAACTCAGTTGCTTACGATCCACAGGATAAGATTTATGATGACTTCTTTAAAAAATTGACCGCCGCAGTAACTGTATTGAAAACACATTCTGGTGAAAATCACTATGGTAGTTTTGACCTGATTTATGGTGGTGATGTAAACAAATGGATCAAATTTGCAAATGCTTTACACCTCCGTTTAGCATTAAGGATTTCTAAAGTAGATCCTGCCCGTGCAAAAATGGAAGCAGAAGCAGCAGTTGCGTCGGGTGCTTTTACAGATAGTCCAGGAGATGATGCCTTAATTCAAAAAAGTTTGAAAGGTGATGATAATAATGGACTTTCTAGAATGTCGGATTGGAATGAGTTTCGTATGAGTGCCTCTATGGAATCAGTTTTGAAAGGCTATCAGGATCCCCGTTTATCAGTTTATTTTCTTCCTGATGGTGCAACCAAAGGCAATCCTGCTGGAAACGGCAAGTATGATGGGCTTAGAAATGGGCTTACTGCCACTCAATTAACTGAATCTCCAAATTCAGCAACAGCAAATGCCAAAGTTGGTAAGCGTTGGTCATCGGCTGATTTTGCAGGCAGTGATAATTTTCTTGAAACACCACAAAATATTATGTCTGTTGCAGAAGTATACTTCCTGCGTGCAGAAGGAGCCTTGTTAGGTTGGAATATGGGTGGTACAGCGAAAGAAATGTACGAAGCTGGTATTACCAATTCAATGAAACAATGGGGTATATCAGACGCTGCAGCAATAACCGCTTATATAAATAGCATGAATGTACCGGTTGCTCCAGGTGATTATCTTAATTCACCAGCAGTATCCGATGCTCCAATTAAATTTGCTGCAGATTTACCTACACAGACAAAGCAAATAGGCATTCAAAAATGGCTGGCCATTTTTCCTGATGGAACAGAGGCATGGGCAGATTATAGAAGAAGTCGTGCATTCATTCTATATCCTGTAGCCAATTCAGAAAATGCTGATCTTCCAGATCCAACTACTCAATGGATAAGAAGAATTCCATTCTTGCTTTCAGAGAAACAGAATAATAAAGCCGCAGTAGATGCAGCAATTCCTTTGCTTGGTTCGGGTGGTGATAAATTGACTACTCCGCTGTGGTGGGATAAGAACTAATTAATTTAAAAATTTTATTATAAAGATTCCATCGAAGGTTATAAATTCGATGGAATCTTTTTTTTGAAGGGTGTTCAAGCTATTCTAAAACTATTTTATGCCACGTTTTTTTATTTTAATAATTGTACTTTTTTTAAGTATGGTATTTACAGGTTGCAAAAATGAAAAGGATAAACCCCTTTTCACTGAGATGAGTGAAACCAGCACAGGAATAAATTTTAAAAATACACTC
>JANXSK010000093.1 GCA_025352695.1 Ferruginibacter sp.
CGCCATTGCTTCCTGGGAAGAAAATTGGGAAAATCTGACTAATTATTTTGAGTACTCTCTAGAGCTCAGGAAGATAATTTATACCACCAATACTATTGAAAACCTGAACCGGGGTATTAGAAAATACACCAAAACCAAAACTCAATTTACCAACGAAAATGCAGCAACAAAATCCGTTTTTTTATCAATACAAAATATTGAAAAAAGCTGGACAAGTATTATTCAAAACTGGGGAATTATCCTTCACCAATATTTAACTATCTTTCAAAAGAGATGCAGACTCTAAAATTATGTTTACACAATCTACTTTATAGTCTCCAGTGCAGACAAGGTCGTGTTACCGAAAGAGTTACAAAGTCATCCAAAAGTATTGTTTTCAGCCATTGATACATACAATGGATGATCTGCTTATATTATTTTGTTTTTTTCTCTTTAAACAATTAACAGCAAATATAAATTTGGGTCAGTAACAGCATGTATTTCATCAAGATTGTCACTTTATATTTACTTTGATGAGCCAGCAAAGTATAAGGAAAGCCAACGCAGATTGCTTGCCCTACACCCTGTGTCGAGTTAAAAAATTCAAAAGTTTGAAGAGGAACTTGCGCCAATAGGGGGGTGAGGTTTTACTAAAATCGATCAGACTATATTCAACCTTTGGTGAAACTTGTGTAAAGCCAACTTGAACCAATCACGTTTTTTAGAATTGACAAAACAAGTATTTTAACAACAAAAGTTTCTGTTAATTTTAATGAAAGACCCATTGTTTTAAAATATCAATTTAAAATACATATCGTACTGATTAAAAATGTTAAAAATAACGGACAATTTTTAATAAAAAAAGTGCGTTGTATTTAATACAGCGGACTTTTTTTATTAGTAAATTAATATAGCAATCTTTATTTATTTTTTTGGAGGCCCCCACTCATGTTCAACAGGAACTTTACTTTTAGTATCAGGATTGGCAGCGCCATGGTGACAAGTATAACAAGTTACAACCATTAACGAATCTCCAATCATTGGCTTTTGCACTTTAAAATTCTCCTTATTCATTTGCAGCACCATGGTCATCATTTCACGTGCAATGTCTTTTTTAGGATTGGCATCGCTTGCAAAATCCGGATGGTCAGCTCCAGGATCTTTTGCATGGCAATAATCACATTTTACACCAAGTGCATCACCAAACTGGCCTTCCATTATATCATGCATTTGCTCTTTTGTTAAATCCTGCGGCAGAATTTTAAGATTTTTGTAAACGTTATTGTGTGTAGGAGGGGTGGTACCTGCTATTCCGATCATTACAACAATACCCATTGCTATAATCACCATTAATTTTCTGTTTAACTTTAATAACAATTTGGCCATAAATGTTTTTTTTAATGATTTTTGTAAGGGGACACTGTTAATTGTAATATTATAAAGATATAGGATGTTGCAATAGATAGAAAATTTTTTATTATTTATAAGGTAAACGGGGATATTAGTCTATTAATATAGCTGTTTAATAGATTTTTGTTTTAAAAAAGGAAATTTAAAAAAGACATTATATGGCAATTTGATTAAAAATTCCTTATTTGGTTAATGCAATAACTTTAACTATGAAATTGCATAAGTAAATTTGAAAATAATTGAAAGCATCAAAAAATTCTGGCAAAGGATGTTTTTATAAATTAGATAAATATGAAAATAATTTCTTTTGGTATTACAAAGGATATAACCGGGTCGCTATTGCTTGATTTCAATATGGGTGAAAATCCTGTAAGTATTGCTGACTTAAAAGAAGGACTCTTTAATAAATATCCCAAACTGCGAGGTTTATCTACGCTTTCAATTGCGGTAAATAATAAATATGCCACCAATGAAACAATCGTACATAATCAGGATGAAGTAGCATTAATTCCTCCGGTAAGCGGTGGATAAATAGTTGGTAAAAGCGGGCTATTTAAAATTTGCCAGAAACACCTTTTTTAAAAGAATGCAAGTATAATTGCTAATAAAAAATAAAAAAAATAGATGCCGTTTTATCGGTAAAATATATGTTGATAGATAATTACAACAGAGTTATTAGTTATTTACGGCTGTCAGTTACAGACAATTGCAACATGCGCTGCCAGTATTGTATGCCAGCAGAGGGAGTTGAATTTTCGCCTGTAAAGGAACTGCTGTCATGGGAAGAAATGTTTTTACTGGCATCCACTTTTATTGAACTCGGCATTAAAAAAATCAGGATCACCGGGGGAGAACCTTTTGTAAGAAAAGGGCTGATGGATTTTTTACATAAACTTGCCAGCGTGGATGGGCTGGAAGAAATTTCTATTACTACCAATGCCACGCTGATTGGCGAACATATAGCCACACTAAAAAGTCTACGAATACTTAACGTAAATGTTAGTATGGATAGTTTGGATAAGAATCGTTTTAATGCGATTACCCGGCGGGATTATTTTGATGTGGTATTAAATAATGTTCATCAATTATTGCAAAACGGCTTTAATGTAAAGATAAATTGTGTGGTGATGAATGAGCAAAATACAGATGATATTATTCCATTTATAAACTTTGCACATGCTAATAATGTGGATGTAAGGTTTTTAGAAGAAATGCCGTTTAATGGGCACAGTAAAGGGTTTGACAGGTTGGAGTGGGATCACGTAAAGATAATGGATCATATTACTGCGCACTTTCCAACAGTAAATCGCTTGCATTCCGTTGCTGGTTCTACCTCAGAAAATTATACCATTGAAAACAGAAAAGGATCTTTTGGGATTATTGCTTCTTTTTCAAGAACATTCTGTGGTACTTGTAATAGGATAAGGGTTTCTGCAAGGGGTGAACTACAAACCTGTTTGTACACCAGTGAAAGTGTATCTTTTAAAAAATTACTTGGCCAAAATCGGGACATGGAAATAATAAAACAAGCAATTCATGCCGCTATTAGAACACGTTTTAAAGATGGTTTTGAGGCAGAAGAAAAAACAGTATTTAAAAAATCAATGTCATTAATCGGCGGATGAAAAAAGACAGCAACAAATTATCGCATCTAAATGCAGCAGGCAATCCACACATGGTAGATGTAGCTGCAAAGCAGGTTACAAACCGTTCTGCAACCGCACAGGCAATCATCCAATTTCCATCTGCAGTATTTAAAGAGTTAACAAAAAACAACTTTCTTAGCAGTAAAGGAAGCATTTTTAACACCGCAATTATTGCAGGCACAATGGCTGCAAAACGTACTGCAGATTTAATTCCGCTTTGTCATCCCTTATCATTATCGCAGGTAAATATTGAAGTGGAAACAGGTAAAGATTTACTGTTGATAAATGCCACCATAAAATGCGAAGGCAAAACAGGGGTTGAAATGGAAGCCTTAACAGCAGCGACTATTGCTGCACTAACCGTGTATGATATGTGTAAAGCATTGTCACACGATATTATTATTACCCAAACTAAACTGCTACAAAAAAAGGGAGGTAAAAGTGATTTTACAAGATGAAATTTATGGATTGATACTTGCTGGTGGCAAAAGTAGCAGGATGCAAACAGATAAAGCTGCATTACAATATCACACCAACATAAACCAACGAACTTTTCTGTATCAATTGCTTCAAAAATTTTGCACCAAAACTTTTATAAGCTGCAGACAAGATCAGGTAAATCAATTACAAACCGATGAGCTATTTATCAGCGATGAAAACAAATATGAAGGTCCTTTAAATGGAATTTTATCGGCGTATCATAGCTTTCCGGATAAAGCGTGGCTTGTTATTGCAATTGATCTTCCGCATATTTCAGATAAAACCATCCAGGAATTATTGCGCCAACGTGCCCCTTTAAAAATATGTACTGCATACGCAACAAAAGCGTCAAAAAAACCTGAACCTTTAATTGCAATTTGGGAAAAGACAGCACTTGCAGCAGCAGAAAAATATATCCAATTGGGTAACCATTGTCCAAGAAAGTTTTTGAGTGGCCAGGATATTAAAATGATTTTTCCGGACAATGATATTGAACTTTTTAACGCCAATTATTACACAGATTATCTTGAAGCAAAAAACAGAATGGCATCAACATGAATCAGGAGCGCTATGCAAAACAAATTAAATTAAAAGGCTTTGGACTGCCAGCACAACAACGCTTACAGGATAGTAAAGTGTTGATTGTGGGCGCAGGTGGGCTTGGTACACCTTGTGCTCAATATCTTAACGGAGTTGGAGTTGGTACCATTGGATTAATAGATGAAGATGTAATATCGTTAAGTAACCTGCCAAGACAAACTTTATTTAATGAAGTAGAAATAGGTTTATCCAAAGTGGAAGTGCTTGCTAAAAAATTATCAATACAAAATACTGCAACTCATTTTATTTGTTATAAAACATTTTTAACGCCGGTTAATGCAATTGCTATTATAAGTGAGTATGATATTGTTGTGGATGCTTCTGATAATTTTGGAACAAGGTACCTTGTAAATGATAGTTGTGTACTGTTGAATAAACCATTTATCTATGGCGCTTTATATTCATTCGAAGGCCAGGTAAGTGTTTTAAATTATAACAACGGCCCATCTTACCGATGTCTTTTTCCTGAGCCCACTATGCCTTCAAATATCCCAAACTGCGATGACAATGGCGTGCTTGGAGTATTGCCTGCATTGATTGGAACTTACCAGGCAATTGAAACAATTAAAATAATTACGGGTGTTGGTATGCCGCTTAGCGGCCAATTGTTGATAATAGATACGTTGTCACAAACACATTTTAAAATTACTGTTTATGCAAAACCAGAAAATTTTTTAATCACTCAGTTAAAATCAACTTACATGGTTCCTGAATGTACGATGCTGGTTTCTTCAATCGATGCAAGCACATTAAAAGAATGGCAACAAGTTGAAAAAAAAATGACATTGATTGATGTAAGAACAGCAACTGAATTTAGTACTGCTCATTGGCCTTCAGCAATAAATATTCCGTTGATTGATTTACCTTTTCGTTATTCAGAAATTGATTTTAACTTACCGATCGTAACTATTTGTCAAACAGGCAGCAGGAGTAAACAAGCGGCCTTGTACCTTATTAAAGAAACAGTAGCACAACAGGTTTTCAACTTACAGGGAGGTTTACAATTAATTTTATAAATTTAAAATGGACACGGCTACAATTTTATTAATTTCTTTTTTATTTCTATTGATATCCTTTTTATATAGCACTGTTGGTTTTGGTGGCGGCTCAAGTTACCTCGCCATTCTTAGTCTCTTTATCACAGATTTTAATACCATCAGAACGCATGCGTTGCTTTGTAATATTGTGGTGGTAACAATCGGGTGTTTTATCGCATATAGAAAAGGTTTTTTATCAATTAAAAAAGCAATTCCATATACTATTTTTAGTGTGCCTGCAGCTTTATGGGGAGCAACTTTTAAGCTCTCCCAACAATCATTTTTTCTACTATTAAGTGGGGCGCTTATTCTTTCAGCGATAGCATTGTTTTTTCAGATAGTAAAGCCTGTAAAGCCTTTAGAAGAAGGGACAAAAGTATTGGTTAGGTCTATTCCCCTAGGTACAACATTAGGTTTTTTATCAGGATTGGTGGGTATTGGTGGTGGCATATTTTTATCGCCTGTATTAAATTTATTAAATTGGGAGGATACTAAAAAGATAGCTGGTATTGCTGGTTTTTTTATCTTAGTTAATTCTATCGGAGGTATTGCGGGGCTTGCCATTAGCGGAACTGTTCCGATATCGTTTCCATTTACTGCCTGTGTAATAGGTGCAGTCATGATGGGTGGTTTTGCAGGATCGATGATCAGCATGAAGTTATTTGATGCAATCGTAATAAAAAGACTCACAGCTGTGCTAATATTGGTAGTGGGAATAAAGTTGCTGGTTGAGCATATTTAAGACAAGTATACATAAAGGCAAAAAAGGCGATATTTTATATTGGCAACTACAATTAAAGAAGCCTAATGGTTAATGGCAGTAATAGCTTATTTTATCATAAATAAATTACAATTGGTAAATAAAACAACAAGATGATATCAGTTGAGGAAGCACTAAAAATAGTAGTATCAATACCTGGAAATTATGGGATAGAAATAGTTCCTTTACAGGATGCTTACAACCGTTTTTTAGGAGAAGATATTATTGCAGACAGAGATTCGCCTCCATTTGACAGGGTGATGATGGATGGAATTGCTATTGATAGTACCGTAATTTCAACAGATACTTTAAATAGTTTTTTTATAGAAGGTATACAGGCAGCCGGCGATCCACAAAAAGTACTAAACAACAAATACAACTGTTTGGAAGTAATGACCGGTGCTATACTTCCACAAAATACGGACACCGTTGTACCTTATGAAGCTATTGATATCATTGATAATAAAGCCTTCTTAAGAGAACGGGTTGTTCCTAAAAAATTTATTCATTTAAAAGGAAGCGATCATAAAATAAATCAATTGGCTTTGCCTAAAAGCAAACAATTAAGTGCGGCAGATATTGGCTTGTTAGCTGCTGTGGGTGTTTCGCTTGTACCTGTTTTCGCCATGCCAACAATTGCAATTGTGGCAACAGGCAACGAACTGGTGGAAATAGACATCCTACCTGAAGCTCACCAGATACGAATGTCTAATGTATACTCCTTGCAGGCTGCATTAAATATGGATAGAATTGCAGCTACTATATTTCATTTAATTGATGATGAAGCTATTTTATTTTTCCGGCTTTCTACCATAATAAATGAATATGATGTCGTATTAATCAGTGGCGGAGTTTCTAAAGGTAAGTATGATTTTGTACCGGAGATTTTAAATAAACTTGGTGTCGAAAAATTGTTTCACGAAGTTGCTCAGCGACCCGGTAAACCATTTTGGTTCGGTTATCAATCAAATTTAAAAACGCATATTTTTGCTTTTCCGGGTAATCCGGTTTCTACCTTTGTTTGTTATCAATATTATTTCAGACAATGGTTGTTTGCTTCTTTTGGAAATACTTTAAAGTTACCGTTGATGCAATTATCCGGAGCAATAACTGCAAATAATAAGTTAAGCATATTTACCCCGGTAGTGATAAATAATACAGGTAACGAAGTAACCTGTGTAACCAACAATGGCTCTGGCGACTTGTTTAGTTTATCTGCTATAGATGGGTTTATTTTATTGCACAGTGGTATAGATGAGTATCCGGATAAAAGTTCATTTTCATTTTTAAATATCCGATAGTACGTTTTTAGTGCAGTCTTTTTACTGCTACCCAAATAGGAGATAAGTATTGCTGCTAAACTGTTATTGCTTTACCCATCCGCAGCAGCTTCCTGTTTAAACTCCAACTTTTTAATAGAATAGGCATAGATCCTAATAAAAATAAAATAATATAAACAGTTGCATAATTAATAAATTATAATAAACTTTGATTGTGATTCCAAAAATTCTACTGGTTGTAAATTATTTACAACAGCTAAAACAAATTGTTACCCATTACTCACAAGAAATCATTGGTCATTAAAAATTATTTATCATGCCTATGTATTTTTACGGCTTAAAAAAAGTAACGATATTATTGTTAATATCTGTTGCTCTACTCTTTAGCAATTGTTATTCTTATCGGGTTGCTACCCAGGCCCAGGCCGGAACAGAAACTTCTAAAACCATTACGGCCCATTCTCTTTTTTGGGGTCTTATAAAAAAGCCAACTGAAATACATACTCCGGTTTGTGACTCTCTGCAGATAAACGGTTTGGCAGAAGTAACTATTAAATCCAATTTTGGCTATTCATTAATTACGGTACTAACGCTTGGTATTTGGAGTCCGATGAAGCTTGAATGGAAATGCGGTAAACCATGCAAAAAATCAGGAGAATTATAATTGTTGCACTATGAAAAAAATAAAAATTGGTTCAAAAAAATGGACCAACAAGCATGAAACTTTTACAGAAAAAATCAAGAACATGTATGTTCTAGGCAATGAGGCAGATCTTGATGCACTGAATGGTTACAATGATACTACCAAAGGTTTTCAGCAATTAATAGCCGAAGCGATACAAACCAACACACCGTTTCGTGCATTAGGTGCAGGATGGTCGTGGACAAAAATTGCAACGGTAAGCAATGGTGTTATGCTGGATACAAAATCGCTGAATACTACGCTGAGTATTTCGCAACAAAGTGTATTGCCGACTTATACAGGCGATATCAGTAAATTAATATTTGCCCAATGTGGCAATGGTGTGTGGGAACTTAGCCAGCAACTTCGGCAAAATAAACTTTCGTTAAAAACTTCTGGTGCAAGTAACGGGCAAACAATTGTAGGTGCCATGTCTACCGGGGCGCACGGTTCTGCTTTTGATGTTGGTGCAGTTCAGGATTATATTGTAGGCATACATATTATTGTTAGTGCAACAAGGCATGTCTGGCTCCAAAGGCAATCTGCTCAGGTTGTGTCTGCATCTTTTATTCAAAAATTGAATACAGTACTGTTGAGCGATGATGATTTATTCAATGCTGCATTGGTAAGTTTTGGAAGTTTTGGTATTATTCATGGCGTTATCGTGGAAACTGAAAATCTATTTTTAATTGAAACGTATAGACGAAGGATGCCTTATGATGATACACTTAAAACATTGATGCAGACGCTTGATTTTAGTACTGCCAATCTGCCTTGTGGAAATGAGCGGCCTTTTCATTTTTCAGTAGCCATCAATCCATACGATCTTAAAAATGGTGCCTATGTTTCTACCTTTTATAAAAGACCTTACAGAGACGATTATATACGGGCTGTTCCAAATGATGCCGGCATTGGTCCGGGCGATGACGCACCCTGTTTTATAGGAAAAGTTACTGACGTAGTTCCTGCGCTTGTACCTACGATTGTAAATAAATTAATTGGCAGCGCTATGGCTCCCTTCGAAAAACAATTTGGTACGTTGGGTGAAATTTTTAACAATACAGATCTCCATGGAAAATTATTGAGTGCAGCTATTGGTATACCACTAAATCAGGTAAACAGGGTTACTGAAATATTGTTTGAAATTAATAAATCAGTTGGTCCTTTTGCTGGTATTTTTGCATACAGGTTTATAAAAAAATCTAACGCATTACTGGCTTTTACTCATTTTGATTTTACCTGTATTCTTGAACTGGATGGCGCTTTTTCTACTGCCACTCAAAATTTTTACACTGCAGTTTGGAACAGATTGGATGCCGAACAAATACCCTACACTTTTCACTGGGGTAAAATGAATGCAATGAATTTTGATAAAATAAAAATTATGTATGGCAACAATGTTGAAACCTGGATAGCCGCACGAAATAAACTGCTCGATAAAGACAGTCTGAAGGTATTTACAAACCCACTTTTAACACAATGGGGGTTAGCAAAAGTTTTATAATTATTTATACGGGTCATCCATTCAATAAGATTTTATATGCGTTGTATTTTTGTAATTACTTTTTTCTTCTTATTATTTTTATCCGGTAAATCACAAGTTGCTGATAGCATCATTGCTGAAATAAAAGAGATTAATACATCTGTAGTCAATACTGCATGTAGTTCCAGTACTGGCAGATTAATTTCAAACAGGGCAATGAATATTTTTCTAGCAGATAAAACAGGTTATCTCTCTGAAAGTAAGGACCTGTCTCTATACACCAATTATGTAACACTAAATACTACCGAAGGAAAGCTAACGATCAACCACAATTTTAAAAAATCAACGGGTATTGATGAACCTATTAAAAAGCTATTAAGTCTTGGTGTTTCAGCTAATATTGCCAATAATTTTGCTGCTGCATTTTTAGATAAAAAATTTGAAAATGAATTAGCGCTTACCGTAAATTACAAATGGCTCCATAAAACTAAAACGCATTTTAAAAGTTGTAGCCAAAAGCAATCAATGGATGCTTCACGTGCTGCCATATTTCATTTGCTGGAAATTGAAATGAATAAAAAGGAGGCTGATTTTTTATCAGCAATTAGTAAAATAGATACAGCTGAAATTCCAGGGCAAAATATTACTGCTGCACAATTATTGGCAGTACACAATTTTTATGATGAACTTAAAGAAACCTACGAAGAAAAATTTGCCACACTACAAGCTGAAACCCTAACCAAAACAGATAATTTTAGCTTAATAACTACCAGCTTTACAAGTGTTACAGCACACATTCCATTGCTATTTCCCACCTATACAGTTGCTGCATCTTTAACAACTTATTTCAGTGAAAAACATCCTTATCCACTGGCAATACTATTACAGCATACAAGGTTGTGGGAAAGCAACACAAAGGGTAGGCTATTTTTTACAGTTGGTGGCACCCTGCTTTTTAACAATGCCAAACTAAGTTTTGCACTGGATAAAACTGATATTTTTACTTATAAAAATCTTGGCGGAGCAGACACGCTACATTTGGCAAGTTTAAAAAATGACAAAATATATGTAGGAAATTTTAAATCATTTATTACACCCTCTTTTATGGGCAGATTGGTTTACTATCCTCCTGCATCGCATATTGGAATTAGTTTTTTTATAGAAAAAAATTTTGGCCAATATAACTTGCTGAATGGCAGACTTGGTATTCCAATTGTATTGATAAACAATAAAAAGCTACCTGCTGCGAATATTGAATTTTACATTCATTTTTATGATATGAATAATTCAATTAGCCAGGAAAAAAAATATGGTAATAAAACCTGCGTAGGGTTTGGTATTGGAATTCCTTTTAGCAGGCTGATTTATTAATAATATGTGTGCAAATTTTATTAAAATAATCAGCGGATAAATTTTGTTTCCTATAGTTAAATATTTCTACTGATTTTTTATTTTACTTTCCGACCTTTATATTTCAAAACTGTATTTATTGCAACACAATACCAAAGCTCACCTTGCTCTGCTGGGAACCAATATTTTTTTTGCTATCAACTTAACCGCCATCAAATATATTATTTATGGAGGTTTTGCCAAACCCTTTGCCATCAACATTGTAAGAGTAGGCGTATCAGTTTTTTTGCTGTGGATATTATTTTTTTTTCAACCAGTAAAATCGTTTGTTAAAAAAAAGGATATTGGCAGGTTGGTGCTATGTGCCTTAACTGGAATTGCCATCAATCAATTACTTTTTGTTAAAGGCTTATCGCTTACCTATTCTATACATGCAGTATTGCTGATGCTTACAACACCTATTTTAATTACCATTTTTGCGGCCTGGGTTTTACGCGAAAGATTAAATAATTTAAAAATTGCTGGTCTATTGTTGGGCATAACTGGGGCTACCATACTTGTAACGTCTATAGAGAATTCTGAAATTGCTACCAATGTTTTATGGGGTGATATGCTTGTAATTTTTAATGCCATCGCTTATACTTTTTATTTTATTTTAGTAAAGCCTTTGATGAAAACCTACAATCCTGTTGTAATAATCCGCATTATTTTTACAATTGGATTTTTTATGATGCTGCCTTTTTGCTGGCAGGAATTTAAAGATGTTGGCTGGAAGGAATTTACACCACAGGCATGGCTTAGTATGGGATTAGTGGTAATAACAGGAACCTTTTTTGCGTATTTGTTTAATGTTTACGGTATTAAAATATTGGGTGCTTCTATTGCAGGCTCCTATATTTATTTACAGCCATTTTTTGCTGCAGTCATTGCTTATTTTTTTCTGGGAGAAGCAATAACAATAAATAAACTACTTGCCGCAGCTTGTATTTTTCTGGGAGTGTATTGCTGCAACAAAAAAGTAAACAATAGTTAAACTACCTGGCCACTAAATAAGACTATTATTCATAAGTTTTGTTGATGCAATTATTATAGGCGCTCGATAAATAAAGAATAGAATACGGATTTAATTATAAAAAAATTAGCTCGTTAGAGCCACAAACAAAAGCACATAGCAACCAACATAAAAATATAAAGATGCTGCTAACAATGTGTTTAATATCTTAGTTAAAATTAATTTAGTATAATAAATATTGAATGATAACAGCTTGGATATTTACTTGTTGTTGTTTTACGATATAATTAAATAAAAAAAATAGTATGACAGCACACAAAAAAATATCCCTTGTAACTGGGGCAAGCCGGGGTTTGGGAAAAGATATGGCAACCTGTATTGCAAAAAAGGGATTGGATGTTATTCTTACTTATCGCACCAATGAAGCTGAAGCACAGCAAACCGTGAAGGAAATTGAAACTATCGGACAAAAAGCAGTAGCACTTAAATTAGATATGAGCGATTTTAATTCGCTTGATGGTTTTGTGGAAGCAGTAACTGCTATTTTACAATCAAACTGGCATACCAATAGTTTTGATTTTTTGGTTAATAATGCCGGTATGGGTGCAACAGTTCTTTTTGAAAAAGTGACGGAAGAATTATTTACAAACTTTCTGAATGTACATTTTAAGGGTATCTATTTTTTAACTCAAAAATTTGTTCCGCACATAAATTCAGGTGGCCGCATCATCAATATTTTTAGCGGAACAACAAGGTTTGCTAACCCTGGTTATTCAGTTTACGCATCAATGAAGGGTGCAATTAAAACGTTTACAAAATACCTTACAAAAGAATTAGGCATTAAAGGCATTGGAGCAAATGTGGTAGCGCCCGGGCCAATTGAAACCGATTTTAACTATGTTGCTATTCGCAACAATCCGCAAATGAAAGGAATGCTAAGTACTTTATCACCTTTGGGCAGGATAGGAGGTGCAGATGATATTGGTTGCGTAGTAGCTTTTCTTTGTACAAACGATGCGAAGTGGATCAATGGACAACGTATAGAGGTTAGTGGTGGAATGAATGTATGATGTAATATAGTATAGGCATGGATGTTCTTACTTTTATTACTTTAATTTTATAAAAGGAGTAGGAGGGGAATAAATTATTTAAAAAATAGAACAATAAAAAACTGAAACAACAAGTTGTTTAAAATAGCATATGAAAAGAATATCAGTAGATATGGATGGCGTAATTGCCAACGTATACAGTCAGTTTATTAGTATGCACGCAGCCGAATTTGGAATCGTTTTATCGCTTGATGAAATTACCGGAAAACCTGAAGAAGTGGCTTTTGCAAATGCTATAAAGTATGTAACAAGCCCGGGCTTTTTTCGCAATGCTCCCGTAATGAATGATGCACAGAAAGTGATGTTGAAATTAAACGAACACTATCAAATTTTTATAGTTTCTGCAGCTATGGAATTTCCAAATAGTTTAATCGAAAAACAGGCTTGGCTAAATGAACACTTTCCTTATATTGGCTGGCAGCAAATGGTTTTCTGTGGGTCAAAAGAGATTATAAAAGCCGATATAATGATTGATGATCATTTTAAAAATTTAAATCACTTTACAGGAGAAACCATTTTATTTACGCAACCTCATAATAAAATAGCTGATGCGAGGCAACACACAAGAGTTGAAACCTGGAAAGAGATTGAACAGTTACTGATACCCTAAAAAAATCAACTTTATTAATATAATTACTTTTCTCCTTACCTATTTAAATAAATTTTTTCGAAAAATAAAAATCTAATAACTACAAAAAATATGACTTTCACACGCCGAACTTTTACAAGAAATGCTTTAGCTGCCACGGCTGCTTTTTCTTTACCTGGTTTTATAAAAGTAGATGCTAAAACAATCAGTAAAAAATTGAAAATTGTTTGTGTGGGCGCACATCCAGATGATCCTGAAAGTGGTTGTGGTGGCACAATTGCTAAGCTTGTATCAGCAGGGCATCAAGTTGCCATCATTTATTTAACATCTGGAGAAGCTGGTATCGATGGTAAATCGCATGCTGAAGCTGCATCAATTAGAACTAAGGAAGCAATTGCCGCCTGCAAAATTTTAAATGCCAAACCTATTTTTGCAGGGCAAATTGATGGTGCAGGAATGGTTGATAATGAATGGACAAAAAAAATACTGGATCTAATTAAAGTTGAAAAACCTGACATAGTTTTTACCCATTGGCCCATTGATACACATAAAGATCACCAGTGTGCCAGTCTGCTTACGATACAAAGTTGGGTAAGTAGTGAAAAGATATTTGAATTGTATTTTTTTGAAGTTTGTACTGGTGCCCAAACTATGGGTTTTAAACCCACTGATTATGTTGACATAACTGATACAAAAGAGCAAAAAAGGGAAGCCTTGTTTTGCCATACCAGTCAGAACCCTCCTGGAATTTATGCGGCGGCCGATTGCAATCATGGAATGATGGAAACTTTTAGAGGTATTGAAATAAATGTATCTGCAGCAGAAGCTTTTGTAAGAATGGGCACAGGATTGAATTTTTAGCCTTCAGATATCAGTAGGACTTTGTTTTGTGGATGGTATAGAGCGATTGTAATAAGTGATGGTTGGATACAATTATTTTCGATACCAAGCGCTAACAATTATTATAGACTGTAAAAAGGAACTAATTCCTTCATCGGCGGCATCATAGATTGGGCTGCACTTATAGTTGAAATACCACTAAATTGAGTACCAACATGAAATACAAATCATGGTTTATCGTGATGCGGTGAATCCATAACGCTATACTTAAATTATACTATAATATAATTTGTAATGGCTCATGGGAGTAGATATTTATTTCAGCCAAGAAAAAAATAATTGTTTAAACGTATGAAAGCTTAATAACACTATCTTTAAGTAGTAGCATCATATTTCAAGGCCTGATAACAATAACATTTCTAAAAATATATTTGCAGGTAATAATATAAATATTGTTGATACCAGTGATTTATTTAATTAATTAAACAACTATTTAATGGAAGTTATTTTAACGGATAGGGTAGATTTTAAAAATGAAAAATCAAATTTTATTGCCCAGTTTTTTCTTCCACTTTTAAATGATAAAAGAGATTTACCTTTTATTTATCTGGCATTAAAAATCACTTTCATTCTTATTCCAGCAGCGGCATTACTATTCATAGTTACTGATTTGTATTGGGCGTGGTATGTTGCTTATTTACTTGTTTTGCTAATCGTTTTTTTGGGGCCTTATGTATTGATGCTGCACAATGTTTGTCACCGTAAGCTGTTTAAAAAGACAATTGATTCCTTAAATAAATATGTTCCGTGGGTATTAGGTATTTTTTTTGGGCAAACTCCAGAAACCTATTTTTATCACCATGTAACCATGCACCATCCTGAAAATAATGAACCAGAAGATCTTAGCAGCACAATGAAATACAGGAGAGATAGCTCCCGTGCTTTTTTGCGTTATTTAGTTTCTTTTTATTTTACAGGCGTTGTTAATCTTGCCTTATATTTTAAAAATAAAGCAAGAAATAAATTTGCCTTGAGAATAATGTGTGGTGAATTATTTTACACAACGCTTTGCGTGGGGTTATGCTTTGTTAATTTTAAAGCTACATTGACTGTTTTTATTTTGCCACTTGTATTTATTCGCTTTGCAATGATGGCGGGCAATTGGGCACAACATGCATTTATTGATGCCACAAAACCTGAAAGTATATACGGCAATAGCATTACCTGCATTAACACTATTTATAATAAAAAATGTTTTAATGACGGCTATCACATTGGCCATCACCTACGACCCTATTTACATTGGACAGAAATGCCTGCTAACTTTAAAGAAAACATCGACACTTATAATAAGAATAAGGCCATCGTTTTTTCAGGTCTTGATTATTTTCAGATATGGTTTTTATTAATGATCAAAAATTATAAAAAACTTGCTAAAAGCTTTGTGCAATTAGGCGAACCCCAAACAACTGAAGAGATTATAATTTTCCTTAAAAGCCGTACAAGGAAGTTTAATTATTAAGTTCTTCAAAAAAATAAAATTTCCCCATAAAGATTAAGGCATTTTAAAATAAGTATTGGTATCACTTATAGATACCAGTTTGCAGCCTTTTTCGTAATATAAATTCCAAATAATATTTCGGCTTTTTTTTTATCCGTTGTAATTATAGTTATACGATTATTACAAACTTATTGGCTGCTTTATAGTGTTTATAACAAAATATATTTATTAAAACGCTACATCAAATTTGTTAACTTGTGGCTTGGTTCAAAGTTATTAGAGCTATTGAAAAATTTTGAAATACAGGATTTAAAATTATTGTAAAACGATTATGTTTAATAGACAAACTAGCACTATGCTGCGCATGTACTGCACTAACTTATTAAGTTGTTCAATAGAATTATTACCGTACAAGAGTGCGACGCAACAAAAGTTTAATAGTAGTACCAAAGCCTGGTCAATAATTGTACTATTTATTTTGTGTGTTTTTAATACTGGTAAAATTATTGCACAATCAATTGTTACCATTCCTGTTGAAACAGAAAAAAATGTGCTGGTTTTGCAAACGGATATAGAGGGAAGGCTGGGTATTATTTATTTTGGCAGCAAGCTTTTAAATACCAGGGAATATGCTGCTTTACCGGAACAATATAATTATAATGATGAAAATGCCGGTATTGGTAATAATGCCTATACCTCCGCAGGAACATGGAACCTTTTTGAACCAGCTATACAACTAATGCATGCAGATGGCAATACCTCGCTGGAATTAAAATACATTGGTTCTGAAACAAAGAAAATAGATGAAAATGTAAGCCAGATAAGCATCTTATTGAAAGATCCTGTGTATGGGGATGAAATTACGCTTTATTATAAAACCTATTTTAAGGAAAATGTGGTGGAACAATGGACAGTGATTCGGAACACAGAAAAGAAACCTATCAGGATGCAGAAATATGCGTCGGCCAATTTATATTTTATGGCGCATGATTATTACCTGATGCATTACAATGGCGGTTGGGGAAGCGAAATGAAACCAGAGGAAGATCTTTTGAGTCATGGCATAAAATCAATTGATTCTAAACTGGGCGCAAGAGCCAATCTATTTGAACCATCTGCCTTTATGGTTTCGTTTGATAAACCTGCCACTGAAGATGAAGGAAACGTATTGCTGGGGCAACTTGCATGGTCAGGTAATTTTAAAATTGATTTTGAAGTAGACTCTTATAAAAATCTTCGTCTTATCGGCGGTATAAATCCTTATGCTTCTGAATATACGCTTGCGGCCGGGCAGCAATTTATTACACCTGCACTTATTTATACTTTTTCATCAAATGGCAAAGGTGAAGCAAGCCGTAACCTGCATCATTGGGCAACAAAATATAGGTTGTTGGATGGTAGTGGTTCAAGACTAACCTTACTCAATAACTGGGAAGCTACTTATTTTAATTTTGATGAAAATAAACTTGTAAGCCTCTTTAAAGGAGCAAAAAAATTAGGTGTAGATATGTTTTTGCTGGATGATGGATGGTTTGGCAATAAGCACCCAAGAGACGCTGATACTGCTGGTTTGGGTGATTGGCAGGAGAATGTAAAAAAGCTTCCTCATGGCATTGGTTACCTGGTAAAAGAAGCCCAGGCAGCAGGCGTACAATTTGGTATTTGGGTTGAGCCTGAAATGGTAAATCCCAAAAGTGAATTGTACGAAAAACATAAAGATTGGGTCATCCGGCAACCAAACCGTCCTGAAAAATATTTCCGTAACCAATTGGTGTTAGATCTTTCTAACCCTGTCGTTCAAAATTTTGTATTTGGTGTTCTAGATACATTATTTACTAAAAATCCTACCCTTGCTTTTGTAAAGTGGGATTGCAACGCCGTTATTTATAATGCGCATTCTGCTTACTTGCAAAAGCAGGGTTTGCCACAATCTCAGTTGTATGTTGATTATGTAAAAGGGTTGTATAAAGTGTTAGAAAGACTGCGGGCAAAATATCCAACGGTACCAATGATGCTTTGCAGCGGAGGTGGCGGCCGTGTAGATTATGGAGCATTGCAATACTTTACTGAATATTGGCCTAGTGATAATACAGACCCTGTTGAACGCATTTTTATTCAATGGGAGTATTCTTATTTTTATCCGGCTATAGCAAGTTGTAACCATGTTACAGACTGGAGTAAGCTACCACTAAAATTTAAGACAGATGTTGCTATGATGGGTAAAATGGGCTACGATATTGTAGTAAATAATTTAAGTGAAAAAGACCTGCAATTTAGCCAGCAAGCAGTTGCCAATTATCATTCCATCAGCGATTTGGTATGGCATGGCGATTTGTATCGTTTGGTAAATCCAAAACAAAACCCGTTAGCATCCTTGATGTTTAGTAGTGCCGACAAAAGCAGGGCAGTAATATTTAACTATCTTACCAATACAAGGTTTATGCAAACTGCAACGTTACAACCAGTTAAATTAAAGGGGTTGAATGCAACAAAAAATTATATGGTAAAAGAAATAAATCTTTATCCAGCTACAGTTTCGCCCATTAATTCAACAATGGTTTATTCAGGTAATTTTTTAATGACCATTGGAATTAACCCTGATGTAAATGGACAGCGAACAAGTGTGTTGCTGGAAGTGAATGAAGTAAAATAATTAAGAATAATTTAATAAAAACTATAGCAGTGCTGCGCATTAAGATGTTAGATAGTATGAGAGGAGTAGCAGCACTCAGTGTGTTGTTTCATCATATTTTTACAAGGTTTCCGCTTTTGTTTAGTGATAAATTTCCAGGATGGTTGCAGAATATTTTTGTATTTGTATCAGCTATAAATGTGGAAGCAGTTATGCTATTCTTTTTTCTTTCTGGATTTAGCATTTGTTTGAGCTTAAAGAATGACATGCCCGTTAATAAAATTAATTTTAATATTTATGCCTACCGGCGATTAAAACGCATATTGCCACTTTATTTCCTGGCTATTTTTTTTACATTTATTTGCGGATTGATAGTTAAATCAGCATTTATGCAGGATGATTTTAGTTTAAAGAACTTTTTGGGGAATATTTTCTTTTTACAATGTTCAAAATCGTATAAAGGAAATTGGTTTGTCCCTTACGGCGATAACGGCCCGTTATGGTCGTTGTCTTTTGAAATGTTTTATTATTTCTTTCTGCCTGTATTTTTATATGTTTTATTAAGGCTGGCTAAATCTGATAATTTTTCCTTTCTTTTTAATAAGAGAGCTTTGATAGCAGCCTTTTTATTATCCTACGCCAGCGGATTAATTAACAAATATTATTTTATTCCTTTCTTTGCTTTTGCTTCTCTTTTTTACGTTTGGTATGGCGGTTTTTTTATTGCAGTTTTATATTTAAAAAGGGTAAAGAATACTTATAGTGATGTTATTTTGCAACTTCTTCTTACAATGCTTGCAGGTGCTATTTATTATGTTTATCCAACAGCAACCTGTCACCACCTTTTTGTTGGATCTGCAATAGCCGCTTTATTTTACCGGCTTTATTTATTAAAATATAAATTTCCTCAACTAATTTTTTCTTCTTTTAAAAAGATTTTCAATTTTCTATTTTACAAAATTGGACGGGGGAATTATGCGCTGTACCTGCTCCACTATCCTTTGCTGATGGTGTTAAAGCAGTATACTTATTTAACAATGAATAAACTGATTATTGCTATGGTAGTACTCACTATCTGTTGTATTTATCTCGAAAAATACTTTGTAAGTAAAAAATACTTGTTTTTAAAATTGCAATACCTGCCAGAGAAAAAAAGTGATAAGTAAGCGCCTCAAATTTGAGGTTAATTTTACAATATATTTTTCTTTACAATGCTATTGCCATATTTTATTTCTTCCTTAGAAAACAAAAATGCAAAGATTGTTATTGATATAAAAGAATAGGAATACTATTGTTGCTGCTACATTAAATCAATAAAAATATCAATGTGCCGATAGTAGGTATTTTATTAAAAGCTTACATTTTACCTGCAAGCCATCGATCATTTATTTCAATCGGATTCAGAAATAATTTGAAGCACATTATTCGTTAATTTTGAATATAATTTTTGTATGCTGCAGTTTCGCAGTTTACCTTACAGAATTTTTGTTTAAACTATGGCCAATATTTTAATTATTGACGACGAAAAAGCAATAAGAAAAACCCTATCGGAAATTCTTAGTTACGAAGGTTATAAAATTGACGAAGCTGCCGATGGAGAAGAAGGGCTTAAAAAATTTGCCAGTACTAGCTATGATGTTGTGTTATGTGATATTAAAATGCCTAAAATGGATGGCATAGAATTTCTAGAAAAGGCCAGAGAAGTAAATAGCGATGTGCCTATAATTGTTATTAGTGGTCATGGTAATATTGAAACCGCTGTTGAAGCAGTTAAAAAGGGTGCTTTTGATTACATTAGCAAACCCCCTGATCTTAACAGGTTATTGATAACCCTACGCAATGCCCTTGATAAACAAACACTTGTTTCAGAAACAAAAATATTAAAGCGCAAGGTTTCCAAAGTTCAGGATATGGTGGGCAACAGCCCTGGCATAAAAAAGATACAGAATACTATAGAAAAGGTAGCTCCCACAGATGCAAGGGTATTAATAACCGGAGAGAATGGTGTTGGTAAAGAATTGGTGGCAAGATGGATTCACGAAAAAAGTAACCGCAATAGCGGGCCAATGGTAGAAGTTAATTGTGCAGCAATTCCGGGAGAGTTGATTGAAAGCGAATTATTTGGTCACGAAAAAGGATCTTTTACATCGGCTATTAAACAACGCATTGGTAAGTTTGAGCAGGCCAATGGTGGCACCCTATTTTTAGATGAAATTGGCGATATGAGTTTGGGCGCACAGGCAAAAGTACTGCGGGCTTTGCAGGAAGGAAAAATAACAAGGGTTGGAGCTGATAAAGATATTAATGTTGATGTAAGAGTTATTGCCGCAACCAATAAAGATCTGTTGAAAGAAGTAGATGATAAAAACTTTAGATTAGATCTTTACCACAGGCTGGGCGTTATTATTGTACATGTACCCTCATTAAATGAACGCAAAGATGATGTGCCTTTGTTGGTTGACTTTTACATAGAAAAAATTGCAGATGAATATGGCCAAACCAAAAAAAATGTAGACAAAGATGCAATGGAAGTATTAAAAAATTACAACTGGACAGGGAATATCAGAGAACTAAGAAATGTGGTTGAACGCCTTATTATTTTATCTGGAAAAAACATAACCCTGGAGGACGTTAAAAATTATGTTTTGCCAAAATAGTAATGAATAACTATGAAAACGATTTACTGCATCAGTGGTTTAGGAGCAGATGAAATGGCTTTTTCAAGGTTAAAAATACCTGACCATAAACTGGTATACCTACCTTGGTTATTACCAAATAACAAGGAGTCTATCAGGTAATATGCCATACGGATGAGTGAAGGTATAAAAGAAAAAAATCCAATATTAATGGGGCTGTTATTCGGAGGTATGATGATTATTGAGATTTCTAAATTTTTACCTGTAGAAAAACAATTATAATATCCAGCATAAAATCATCGGTTGAATTACCCTGGTGGATGTTGAGCGCTGCTTAGCTGCGTTTAAATAAAATTATTTCGATGCGGTCCTACAAAATACTGGAGCCAATTCAAAACAAGTTTTTGGGCATACAAAATAAAAATGAAATTACGATGGTACGTAACAATCGTAAAAATGTGCCAGAAGTTTATACTAACTGGGCAATTAATGAAGTGCTTAACTGGAAAAATAACTGGCAGCCATCGGTTATTTTTCACATTCATAGTGATAATGATAAAATGTTTCCCATAAAAAATACTTCGCCTACACATATTATAAAAGGTGGCGGTCATTTTATGATTATGAACAAAGCTGATGCCGTAAGTAAATGTATTAATGCCATTGATTATTAATTTAAATGATTGATTTTTTGTAACTGTAACAATAAATTACTATTACGGAGTAGGCTTAGTACAAATAATTTATTATATAAAGTGTTTGCTATTGCAAAGCGGTGAGTTATGTTCAGGTTTTTTTCTGTTAAACATTTCAAAACATTTTTTACCTAAAACCTTATCGCAAGGTTTATTATGGTATTTTTGGCCCTGATAAAATTTTACTTATGAGTATTGGCTGGATTATTTTTATTGTTGCTGCAATTGGCTGGCACATTGGTTTATACGGTATGTTTAAAAAAGCAGGCATCGAACCCTGGAAGGCATTGGTGCCATTTTATAATACCTGGTGTATGGTGCAAAAAATGAATCTGCATAAAGTATGGTTCTTTTTACAACTGATACCAATTGCCGGACAGTTTATCACCATCTGGATCACAATTAAATTTGTAGAGCATTTCGGTCGTTTTGGATTTTTACAACATGCAGCAACCGTGTTGCTACCTTTTATATATTTTCCTTACCTCGGCTTTTCAAAAAATGAAAAATATGCAGGTGAGCTTGTTGTAAAAAATTATAAAAAATCAGGTTCACGTGAGTGGATTGATGCGGCGGCTTTTGCTGTTGTAGCAGCAACGCTTATACGCACTTTTGTTTTTGAAGCATATACTATTCCAACACCATCAGAAGAAAAAACTTTATTGGTAAATGATTTTTTATTTGTTAGTAAATGGACTTATGGACCACGCATTCCCAACACACCGATTGCCATGCCATTTGTGCATCACACAATGCCTTTAGTAAATGTAAAAAGTTATAGTGAAGTAATACATATTCCTTACACAAGATGGTTTGAAAGTCCGGTGCAGCGTAATGATGCAGTAGTATTTAATTTTCCTACCAACGATACATTGATCAACGATCCTATTGTAGACGGGCAACAGCAATTTGGTTCTCAAACTACCTATTATCAGGAGATTCGTGATGAAATGAATCTTGGTCATCAAACAGAACAAAAAGCAAGAGAAGCCGTATGGAATAAATACGGTGACATGATTATTACCAGGCCGGTAGACAAAAGAGAAAATTTCATAAAACGCTGCGTAGGCATAGCAGGAGATACCATTCAGGTAATTAATGGAGGATTGATGATTAATGGAAAGCCACAAGATTTTTTCCCTCAGGCGCAACGGTATTATAAAATGACTATTCCAACTAATTCGCCCGCATTAGACAGTAAAGAAAATGCGGAACAGGTTCTTTTGCCAATGGGCATACATGTACGTTGGGAGCAAAGAGATGTGCAGCAGATTGGCAATAATATTTATCTTGTAAATATTACCAATGAAGAAAAGTTGAATTTAAAAATATCGCAAGGTTATACCCTAACAGATTTTATGTATCCTGTTGAATACAGGTTATTTCCATATTACGATACAACTAGGCAATGGAGTGCTGATAATTATGGCCCATTGTACATACCAAAAAAAGGGGCTACCATTGAGTTAAACCCAGATAATTATATTCGTTATGAACGTTGTATAAGAACCTATGAAAGCAATGACCTCGAAAATAAAGGCGGCAAAATATTTGTAAATGGTAAAGAAACAACGAGTTATACTTTTAAAATGAATTACTATTGGTTAATGGGTGATAACCGTCATAATTCTTTAGATAGCCGCTATTGGGGATTTGTACCAGAAGATCATGTTGTTGGGAAGGCTTCGCTAATTTGGTTTAGCTGGGAGAATGGGCCACGTTGGAAAAGAATTTTTAAATGGATAAAATAATTTGATTTGCATTGTATTTTAAATAAGTAAAAATCCTCCCGATAGCAATATTGGGAGGATTTTTTATCTCATTAAAAGTTTACACTAGTCTTTAAATGATGTAGTTTAAGGCATCTAAAAATAATAGCCATGATTAAAAAAGAGATTCCTTTTGTGGTAGAAATATATGCGTCTTCCGAAGCGTTAAACATTGCTGATGCCGCTTTATTGGCAAGTGCAAGAGCCACTATTTCCTCCGCTTACGCACCTTATTCTAATTTTAAAGTAGGTGCTTCAGCAAGGTTAATTGATGGCAATATTGTTACTGGTACTAACCAGGAAAATGCTTCTTATCCTGTTGGTATATGTGCAGAAAGAGTATTGCTTTCTGCAGTGGCTTCACAATTTAAAGGCGCAGGTATTACTTCAATGGCTATTAGCTATGATAATTTAAATGGCAAAAGTAACCATCCTATTTCGCCCTGTGGAATCTGTAGACAGAGTTTAGTAGAATACGAAGATCGTACCCACCAGCCGATGAGAATTATACTTAGTGGATTACAGGGAGAAGTGTATATTATTGAAAAGGCCCAACAATTATTGCCCTTAATTTTTTCTTTGATGGATATGAAGTAAAAGCCGCTAAACTATACACAAGGCTTTCGTTTCCATTTTATTTTTAAAAGGATTGAAGCAATTAGCACATTCTCAATTTATAATTATACCTACCGGATCGGAGAAAAAATAATTAATTTAGACATAAAATACATTGATAAATTTAAATGAATTAATATTGCCAAAATAAAAAATGTTTTCTTTCGTGAGGAAATTATAAGGAGTATGAGTACCGTTAAATCTGACACAAAGTTTATAGAAAAGGCAATGAATGCCATTGCTGATCCATGCAGATTATCTATTCTTCAGGAAATATCCCGTAAAGGAGAAGTGTGTTGTGGTGATGTGCAGCAGCTTACAGGACTTTCGCAGCCTACTTGCTCACACCATATTAAATTATTGTCAGATAGTGAGTTGGTAGAATGTCGAAAAGAAGGGCGCAATCATTTTATTACACTTAATAAAAATAACTTCAAAAAAGTAAGTTCATTTTTAGAACGTTTTTATCAGGTTTAACCAATTCTACAACCATTTTCAACAGGTTGGGTTGGTTGCAGCAATACAACTTCATTGTGCTGGTTATAAATACCTAGTACCAGGCACTCACTGAAAAAATTGGCAATTTGTTTTGGTGGAAAATTAACCACAGCTATTATTTGTTTACCAACCAATTCATCTTTCGAATAAAGACTTGTTATTTGTGCAGAAGAATTTTTAATGCCCAACTCTCCAAAATCTATTAGGAGTTGATAAGCAGGTTTTCTTGCATTGGTAAAATCAACTACTTTCAAAATGGTTCCAAGCCGCATATCTATTTTTTCAAAATCATCCCAATTGATCATTTAAATATTTTTAGCTGTATGGTATTTTGTAATATTGAAAACTAACTAATTTTTATGGAAATGCAAATAAAACAAGCCGGTATAGATGAGATAAATATTATTGCTCCCTTATTTAATAAGTATCGAATTTTTTACAATCAAACTAGCGATTTAAATGGTGCAGCTCATTTTTTGATGGAGCGATTGTCAAAAAATCAATCCACCATTTTTATTGCTTTTATTAATGAGCAGGCAGTGGGATTTACACAATTGTATCCAATATTTTCTTCTGTATCATTAAAGCCTGCATTGCTACTGAATGATTTGTATGTTGCTGAAAAATATCGTCAGCAGGGAGTTGCAGCAGCTTTATTAAATAAATCTAAAGAATACGGAAGGCAAAATAATGTTGGTTGGTTATTGTTGGAAACAAGTTTCGATAATTACAAAGCTCAAGCTGTTTATTAAAATAATGGATGGATAAAGCAAACTGATTTCTTTTACCAGTTTGCTTTATCAACTTAAAACTATTTCAAGTAAGAACGTAAAAACCAAGCCATCTTTTCATGTTTTTCCATAAGGCCTGTTACATAATCAGCGTTGCCTGCATCTTTATATTTATCTGCAAATATGTCGATGTGCAATCGCAAAAAACGAATGATAGATTCATGGTCATCTAATAAATTTTTCAACTGGCTTTTTTGGTCGCTCGTGTATTCCTGTTCTACTAGTTGTGATTGTTTAACAAAGTCTTTTAATCTGCCTTGGGCATAATGGCCAATCTGCCGAACCCTTTCTGCAATCTCATCAATGGTTTCATCAATTTGTGTGTACTGACTTTCATAAAAAAGATGCATTTCTGTAAAATTAGTTCCTTCAATATTCCAGTGATAATTTCGGGTTTTAGTGTATAGCAGGTATTCATCTGCTAAAATTTTATTTAAGACATTTGAGACTTCTTTTGAATTTTTATCGCTTAATCCAATGTTTGCTTTCATATTATGTTTTTTATAGAATACAAAAGTAAATCTAAATTGTTGTAGTTTTTACAACAGGATCTAAATTTAAGTGCCTTAAATGTGTAAAAATTTTCCGTTTAAAGATGTAACCAGCTCATATTTTATTTCGGCGTTTAATTTATTTTAATCAATATGTAATCTAAAATGATTTGCCTGCTTTTTATAATATCTTTTCAATACATCTTCTACCTATCCTTTTTTACTACTATGAATAAAATCTTCTTCTTTTAAAGAAATATGTTGATAGTAGCCATGCTTATAACATTTTTACAGTCAAATTTTGATACAACATGGTAAATCATTCGTCTAGTAATTTCACAATGGTTAACAATTCTTTCATCTTATAGCGATTGCTATCGTTGTCATAACACTTACTTAATTCTAATAGCAAAAACTGAATTATTTGTTTGTTATCTCTAGGTTTAAAGTACGAAGTAGTAGGAGGTACGTTGATACGTTTAAAATAACTTTCTACATCTTTATGAGAATAGATTTGTCCGTTTAACGGATCAATATAAAAAATTATTTTTTGAGAAGAATGACTTATCGGATTTAAAAATTCATATTGCGAATCAAAATAGCCCAATATAAATTGCCTGGGAATATTGATGGCTTTAATTGGAATATCTAATAATTCGCACAACACCATGTAAATAATTCCATTGCTAATGGCATTGCCCTTTTTAGTTTCAAGCGTTTTATTTATTAAGAAATCTTCTGGTTGAGTGTATGTTAGTTCAACACCTTTTTGTTTGTAATAATTATAAAAAATACTGGTTAGCACATTAACCTGCTCTAGTGGGGTAAGATAGTTGTTCAGCTCTAGCCAGGTATTTCTACGCATTTTTTCTATCTCCCGTAAAGCTTGCAGGGCCTGCATTTCAGGGTAATGATATTGTGCAGTTAATAAGGCGCCCTGCAATAATTCGGTGCTCCCGTTTTTCCAGTTAATAAAATCCCCGGTAAGGTCATCAAAGTGCAATTTGTGAATCAATGATTCAATTCGTTCCTGAACTTCTTCACTAATAGTATTTTCCCAAAGGTCTTCAAGGTTGGGGATAATCGCTTTTCCAAAAGAAATTATTTTATTGCTGACGGTGCTATATACAACAACATCCGGATCGTCTATTAAATGGAAGAGTGCTGATATTTCTTTGTTTTCTACCAAGGTTAATTATTTGAAGTTGAAATTCGTGAAATGCTTTTAAATAAAGAAGTAAAAATTTTCCACAGTCGTGCGATTAACTTTTTACCTGGTGCTTTTCTTAAACACTTTTAACTTTTTACAAAGTGCCCAACTTCTGCATCAAAGGATAAATATTGGGAAAGTATTTGTTGAAACAATACTTGTTCGGTGTCTTTAATAAATCTTTTGGGAACAATGATGGCTTCAAGGGAAATATAAAACAAAAAATAATCTTCCTTATTTTCCATCTTTTTTATAAAGGCGGACCATTGAAAAAAACGTTCTGTAAATATGTCATTTAATAAAATACCTGTTTAGAAATAGTAACATTGGTGGTAAGAAATACACTCGCATTATCAGGATCGCTACTTATTTTTTTTGCGTGTTGCTTTTGGAAGAACGTACTACAATTATTGAAAATAGAGAAGTAAAAACAATGAAACCTATGACCAAAGAGGAAAATAAACTACTTCTGTAAAACAAACCGGTAAAATAAAATACAGCTGTAAATAAAAAAATGGTACCCATTTACCGCAAATGATAGTGGCGTCTATTTTGTTGTTTATCCTGCGCATCCCAGATTACAAAAATGTAATAAATATTGTAATCTTCCTTAGTTATAGCATATTGTAATTGCAGCGTATCACAGATATCTGATGTATGAGATATGCTGCATTTATAACTGGGATGGTTTGTAAATAAATTGCCTACCAAAATTTCATAAAAATCAAACATTCTTAAATCAGACATCCGAATTTATTTTTTCTTTGGAGTGGCTTTCTTTTTTGCAACCGCTTTCTTTTTAGCAGGTGCTTTTTTGTCAAAGGCTTTAGGTTCTTGTATTAAAATCATTTTCTTTACTTCTTCCAGCTCAATAACTGTAAGTTCTTCCGGCGTATATTTTGCATTGGCTTTACTTAATCCAAGCTTAAGCATTTTTTTTCCGAAACGAATAAAAGCACCCCAGCGGCCATTCTCAATTGCAATATGTTCTTCTGGCCATTGCCTGATAAAACGATTGGCTTCCTTTTCCATTTTTTTCTCAATCAACTCATTGCAATCCTGCTCCGTAAGCGTATCAAAATTATAAGCCCTTGGTATGTTGATGAACAAATCATTCCATTTAATAAAAGGTCCAAACCTTCCCTTGCCTTTGGTTATTGGCTTCTCATCATAAAATCCAATTGGGGCATCTTCTTTTTGCTTGGCATTAATAATTTCAATTGCCCTGTCTATCGTAACCGACCACAAATCTTCTCCTTTAGGAATAGAAACAAACTGCTCCCCAAATTTTACATAAGGACCAAAACGACCAATATTTACGCTTACTTCCAAATTATCATGTTCACCTAAACTCAGGGGCAGTTTAAATAATTCTTGTGCTTCTTCAAGCGTAATGGTTTCAATACTTTGTCCTGCTTTCAATTTTGAAAAGCGTGGTTTTTCTTCATCGCCCTGGCTACCGATTTGTACCATCGGACCATAACGTCCCATTCTTGCAGTAACTGGTTTACCATCTTCAGCTACACCTAACATTCTTTCACCAACCGCCCTTACAGCTGTTTCCAGCGTATGAGCAACGCCTATATGAAAAGGGTTATAAAAATCTTCAACCATTTTACTCCATTGCATTTTGCCATCAGCAATTTCATCAAACTCCTTTTCAATATTGGCTGTAAAAGAGTAGTCCATCACTTTTGTAAAATGCTGGTTTAAAAAATCAGTAACCACCAAACCAAGATCTGTAGGAAACAATTTTGATTTTTCAGCACCCGTATTTTCTTGCTCCATCAATTTCTCGATAGTATTATTTTTAAGCTTTAAAATTCTAAAAGTTCTTTTAACGCCTTCCTTATCTTTTTTCTCAACGTATGTTCTTTTTATGATGGTAGAAATAGTAGGGGCGTAGGTACTCGGTCTTCCTATTCCCAATTCTTCCATCTTCTTTACCAGCGAAGCTTCTGTGTATCTTGCTGCGTGTTTGGTAAATCTTTCTGTAGCCGTCATTTGATTAAAATCAAGCACCTGTCCTACAGTTAAATTTGGCAACCGGCTTTCGCCTTCTTTTTCACCATCGTCTTCTTCCTCATCATCTGTACTTTCCATGTACACCTTTAAAAAACCATCAAATTTTAATACTTCACCCGTAGCTGTTAGCTCCTCGTTATTGGTGCTGATATTTATTTTAGCAGTAGTTTTTTCCAATTCTGCATCACTCATTTGCGAAGCAATGGTACGTTTCCAAATCAATTCGTACAACCTTCCTAATTCAGGATCATTTACAGTGTGGTTTTCCATGTAAGTTGGTCTGATAGCTTCATGCGCTTCCTGTGCACTCTCATTTTTATTTTTGTATTTGCGTATTTGTAAATACTTAGGCCCATAGCTTTTAGCTATCTCCGCTTTGATAGCGTCCATTGCTGTTTCACCTAGGTTTACACTGTCGGTTCGCATGTAAGTAATCTTTCCACTTTCATATAATTTTTGTGCCAGCAACATGGTTTTGGTTACGCCATAACCTAATTTTCTGCTGGCTTCCTGTTGAAGGGTACTGGTAGTAAAAGGTGCTGCCGGTGTACGTTTCCCCGGTCTAACCTGAATATCTTTTACTTTATAAATGGCTCCAATACAACTCCGTAAAAATATTTCTGCAGCTGCTTCTACATTATATTTTGTACCTTCTGCTTTAAAGGCTACCGTTTTATTGTTTAAATCTGTAGCAGCTAAAAACGCTTCTACTCTAAAACTTCCTACTGCCAAAAACTGATTAATCTCTCTTTCTTTTTCAGCAATTAATTTTACTGCCACACTTTGCACACGGCCTGCGCTTAAGCCACCACTCATTCCTATTTTTCTCCACAATACAGGGCTCAATTCAAACCCCACCAACCTGTCAACAACTCTTCTTGCCTGCTGTGCATTTACCAAATCCATGTTGATGGTACGTGGATTTTTTACTGCTTTTTCAATTGCTGGTTTAGTAATTTCATGAAAAACAATGCGCTTGGTTGTTTTAGGGTCAAGGTTTAAAACTTCTGCCAAATGCCAGCTAATACTTTCTCCCTCCCGGTCTTCATCCGATGCCAACCAAACTTCATCACTGCTTTTGGCAAGACTCTTTAATTCTTTAACCACCCGTTCTTTATCTGCAGGAACAATGTATTTAGGCTTAAAATTATTATTTATATCTATGCCCATATCATTTTTCTCCAGGTCACGGATATGTCCGAAACAACTCTTCACCTGAAAATCTTTTCCTAAAATTGCTTCAATGGTTTTAGCTTTCGCCGGTGACTCTACTATTAACAGATTCTTCGCCATAATTTATTTTTTACCACTGTTCATACCAGCAGCTGAACAGGAAGTCGGGAGTTTTAAATTAGCCTTCATACTAAAAAAATGTACTGAGGTGGTTAATTATTTGTTTACAAACATTTTATCGCTATTCAAAATCCTTGTGTCACTCACTTTTACTGTATACCTTTTTTGAGCGTTAAGCTATATTTTAGTACTTTTCTAAAGTATCTTTTTTTTAATAACAGGTGTTTTGTATTACAAATTGAACTGCAATATTAGTTTAAAATTAAAAAATCAAAATATTTCTTGTAAACCAGCGGTAAGTGTATTAAAAAAAATCTAAGTACTGTCGTCATTTGAGTTTATTTTTTCTTCTATAAAACAAACGATAAGTTATTTTATTGGCGATGGCGGCATAGAGGCAAGACATAAGAATAAGATAAAATAATTTTTCAAAAAATTTACTGCGTTAAACGCTAAGATGGCTTAACAGATATGTAACATTCATTTACCATAATATTAAAAATAAGTGTACCAATATCAGGCATCAAATACCCAATATTGGCACAGGATAGTTATTTAGATAGTACCGTTTTTTAAAACGGTTTAGGTAAAAACTTACTAATAACGTTACCAAAATTTATTATAATAAGTATTATTAATTATTACTCAAAAGACTTTTAGTTACAAACTGATCGTTGGTAAAAAGTTTTACATAATAAACAGCGGTATTTAAGGTATGTATTTGTTTATCAATAACATTAAGTCCTTTTTGAAGGTGCAAAAAATTTGTATAAAGTATTCTGCCACTAACATCTGCAACAGCTATATTCATTTCTTGCTCATAGTTACAACTTATTACTATTTTTAAATTTGAGTTGATTTTAGAAATTGACATACTATTTAGCACAAATGGAGGAGCATTATTTACTGTTAGTGGTATTACTTTGCTAAAACTAAATTGACCATCTTTGTCTATCATTACTAAGCGATAGTAATTGATTCCTTTAAATGGAAAGTTATCATTGAAATTGTAATTGATTTCTATATCAAGTAAGTTATTTGCATTTAGCTGACCAATGTTTTCAAAGTTACGTCCATCAGTACTTCTTTCGATTGCGTAATGGCTCACATTAATTTCTGAAGCAACTTTCCATTGCAATGCTATTTTATCGTTGTTATTTTTGCCTGTAAAGTCAATTAATTTTACTGGTAAAACTCCATTAGTGGCGGTTATTTTAACCAATGCCAAAGCGGAATCTCCCACATTGTTAATTGCTTTAAATTGAAAAGTATAGGTTCCACTTGTTAAATTACTTATAACCGTGCTAGGAGACGTTGGGGTAGCAATTGTAAATTGTGCAGGACCTGAAATTTTTGTCCATCTGTAACCCGTTATAACGCCTGTGGCACTTCCTTTTAATATAGTACTATTTACTGGTAAAACAATGGCAATGTCGGTACCAGCATCTGCTTTAAAAGCATCCAAAATTCCTGACTTAAATATCAATGAAGAGCTATATAATGGTAGTATTATAGTTCCGTTATATAAATTACTATCAACACCTGTGTACTTAGCATCTAATGCAACAGTCATAGACGAATTTGTTGGATTGAGTTCAAATCTTGGTGTAGCAGTACTTATCATTGAACTATTCTTTTCTGTACCCATGTAAGTTTGCCAGGCAGTAAAGCCCAATGCAGCAGGGTCTACATAAGTTCCTCCACTTGTTAAATGATAAAACCAATCAAAAGGGGCACTAATATTATTTCTATAATAATTGCTATCAATTTTTGTGAACATTGCAGCCATATCGGCTTGTATTGATAATGTTGTTGGGTAATTTAAACTGCCGTTCCAATATAAAAAATTAGAAACTGTCGGGTAAACTACATTCTGCGTAAAAGTAATATTTCTTACCGTGGTTTGATTTGGCATTCTAGTTATCCTGAAGCCATATCTAACATTGTAAATATTGTTACTTTTTATTACATCATTGTTGGCATTGTTTAAAAGTATACCTGCACCTTGAAGGCAATTACTAATTGAATTATTATGCACATAAACATTATTTGCAAACTCATCCAGGTAAATTCCATGTGTATCATAAGTAACGCCGGGAGTTGTATTATTGGGAGTACCTTCTAATGCGCCAATTCCATTAGTAATTACATTATAGCTTATATCTCTTGCCTTTGAAGTAGCCCCATAACTTGCAGTGTATATACCACTGCCATCGTCTTTAATATTACCATAGTTGGTTATGTAGTTATATCTTACCGTATCCCCATCTCCAATAAAAGTAATAGGGTTATAACCAGAGGAATCAATTGTATTGTATTCAATACGAGCATTATTGGCATTTACGATAATACCATTCAGCATCCCATCTCCGTTGCCACTCATACCTGCAAACAATCCAGTATTTTTAATAGTATTGTTTGAAACGGTTAAAACGCTGGTATAGGCGGCACCCCAATCAGCTAATTTAATTGCAGTATTAAGTGTGTTGGTAAAACTATTTTTTTGAATTGCCGAATTAAGAATGGCTGCATTGATACCGTTATAATTATTATTAAAACTGCAGCTGGTTACTTTATTATTTTGACCATAATTTGAATAAAATGCATCACCGTTTGCACCTTCAAAAGAAAGGTTTTCAAAAATTAAATTACTAAAGGAGGCACAGTTAACTAATTTATCAATTGTAGCCGCTTTAATAACATAAGACGTTGGCAATGCAGTGCCGAAATAAACGGATAAATTGTTATTAGATTTATTTAAAAACCATTCTCCTAATTTATCAAGGGTTCTGATATCATTTTGAAAGAAATAACCATATCCAATTTTGGGGGCGTATTTTGATTCCGATGGATTGCTATAAGAAACTAAACCAGCAATGTGCGAAGTAACCACACACCTGTCTAATATCCAGTGATTTTTACGTATCACTACTTCGGCTCCTGTCCAGTTAGTAGTAGTTGATAAAGCTGGGCCGGTTAAACTTAAAAGAGTGGAACTAGTGGCTGTATTGGTAAGGTAGCCAGCATTGGTAGCTTCTACATTAGGATACCTGCCTATTGGCTGTAAGCTACCATCAATGGTAACATTTATTAAATTGTTGCTGGCTGCAGACACGGTACTGTGCCAAATGCCGCCACCATCATTTACCCAGCCAGATAAAGTGGTAAAACCTGTAATGATAGGCTTTGCACCTATGCCGTAAGCGCTTATTACAATTGGCAGCGTGGTTGTGCCAGATTTACTTACAACGATAGCACCATAAAATGATTCTCCTTTTTTTAATAATATTGAATCGCCTGCTGAGATGGCACTGAACGAAGCATTTAATTTTGTAATTGTCTTCCACGGTGTTAAAATTGTTAACCCATCATTGTTATCATTTCCTACAGAAGAAATATAAAAATTTTTTGCATTTACAACTGTGGAGAAAAATATCAAATATAAAATAACGGATAGGAGTTTCATTGGATGTAGTTTAAAGGTAGGATTATAGGGAATTTTGCACTAGTTGCAAGTCACCATAAATTACGAAGCAAGCTTAAACATGCTTATTATGAGATAAGCAAAACATTTATTTAAACCCAACTATAAAATAATTATTTTTTGGTAGAAATAAGATGTTGTTTAGTTTTACGGCGTAATAAAAGTGGTAAATTGTTTAGTTTAAAACTAAATTTTTGGAGATATCACTAAAATACATAAGTGTGGATAGTCTGAATTGTCGTTTTAAAGTTTTCATAGTTAAATATTCATTTAGGTTCATTTTTCACTTTAAGTGATTATCACTTATTGCAAAAATTAAGGGTATAACAGGATTAGGGTGTAATAGAATTAAAAGGTACTATAACAAGAATACGGGCTACTTATTTTATAAGTGCACTCCTTTTTTTAATAATAGAGTAGTAGTAACTTTAATCTTCGGAAATTACGTAGTAAAATATAGTAGAATTGCAATATAATAGCGTTAATTAATACATTATAAAGTATGCTATTATATGTATTAGGCTACATAATATAAATTTTTATTGTAAGGATTTAAATTTAATTTTTTTATATTGTTGTAGTTCAATAATTATTTATTGTTAAGCAATTACAGCACATGAAATACGTTACTGTGTAATTAAATTTAGTTTACAACAAAATTTTGTTGCTTGCATAAATAATAGACATTTTATAGATAATTACAATATTGAGATAGAATAAATATGCAGACATTTAGCCAATTAAAGAAAAATTTAAAAAAAAATTTTAGCAATCATAAAAAAATAAAAGTTGCTTTATTAGGCGATACTGCCACTCAGTTTCTACAACAAGCTTTGCGTGGAACGGGCTTTGAGCAGGGAGTTGATTTACAAATATGGGAAGCTGATTTTAATCAAATTGAGCGGCAGATATTTGATCCTTCATCAGAATTATTTGAATTTAATCCGGAGGTTATTATCATTTTTCATTCAGCACATAAACTTCTTGGCAGCTACAATAAACTAAAACCATCAGCTCAAAGCAGCTTAGCAGACACTCAGCTATCGTTGGTTAATAATATTGTTACATCAATAAATTCTCAACTAAAAGCTAAGATTATTTATTATAATTATTCAGAAATTGATGATTCTGTTTTTGGTAACTATGGTAACAAAATTGAATCTTCTTTTTTGTTTCAGTTAAGAAAATTGAATTGTGAATTAATGGGTTTTGCAACTAAACAATCCAATTTTTTTCTCTGTGATCTTTCTTCCATTCAAAATCAATACGGAAAAAGCAGCCTTTTTCAAACTTCAATTTATATTAATACAGAAATGGTATTAACGATTGATATTTTACCAGTAGTTGCAAAAAAAACAATTGATATTATTGCAGCAATGTCAGGTAATTTTAAAAAGTGCTTAATTCTGGATCTTGACAATACGATGTGGGGCGGCATCATTGGAGATGATGGATTGGAAAATATTCAATTGGGCAGTTTGGGTATTGGCAAAGCATTTACTGAGTTTCAATACTGGATAAAAAAACTGAAGAACAGAGGTATAATTTTGGCAGTTTGCAGTAAGAATGCAGAATCAATTGCAAAAGAACCTTTTGAAAAACACCCAGACATGATTTTGCGTTTGGAAGATATTGCCGTATTTATAGCCAATTGGGAAAATAAGGCAGATAACATCCGGCAAATACAAAACATTTTAAATATCGGGTTTGATTCAATGGTATTTCTTGATGATAATCCATTTGAAAGAAATATGGTAAGAGAAAATATTCCGGATATTATTGTGCCAGAGTTACCGGAAGATCCCGCCGAATATCTGGAATTTTTATATCCGTTAAATTTGTTCGAAACTATTTCCTTTTCAAACGAAGATGCAGAGAGAACAAAACAATACCAGGTAGAAATTGAACGAAGTGTACTTCAAAAAAACTTTACAAATGAAGATGACTTTTTACAGAGTTTAAATATGTCTTCGGTGGTGGAGCCATTCAATAAATTTAACACACCAAGGGTAGCACAACTTTCTCAAAGGTCTAACCAATTTAATTTGCGAACTGTTCGTTACACAGAGACTGAAATTGAAGATACGATTATTGATAAAAATATCATTTCCTTTACTTTTACGCTAAGTGATAAATTTGGAGACAATGGAATGATATGTGTAATAATTCTAAAAAAGGAGAATGATATTACCTTATTTATTGATACCTGGTTTATGAGTTGCAGGGTATTAAAACGTGGGATGGAAAACTTTGTATTGAATATTATTGCTGCTTATGCTGCCGCCAATAGGTATACTTTTTTAAAAGGAGAATATATAGCCAGTGCCAAAAATGAAATGGTAAAAAATCATTATTTTCATCTAGGTTTTCAACAATCAGCTGATTATTGGGTATTAAATATTGATAAGTACGAACAAAAAAAATGTTTTATTCAAACTAAAAAATAAAAGATGGATGGCAATGAAATTTTAAAGCAACTGAATGAAATTTTTAATGAGGAGCTTGATACAGACGATATCAAATTAAATAATAGGACTACTGCCAATGATGTTGATGGATGGGATTCTTTATCACATATTCAATTGGTTGTAGCAATTGAAAAACGTTTTAAAATACGTTTTACTGCTAAAGAAATACAAAGTTGGAATAATATCGGAGAACTAATTGATTGTATTAATAATAAACTACCCGTTTAAAACAATATAAACAGGCACACTAAAAATTGTTTACTTAAAAAGTGATTCTGTAAAATCATTTTTGACTATTCTTAAATTATTATTACAATATCCATCAAAAATTTATGGCAGAATGATTTTTACATCAATATTTTTTGCACTTTTTTTTTTAATAGTTGCAGTATTCTATTATGCACTGCCACATAAATTCAGGTGGCTATGGATTTTGGCTTCTGGAATATTTTTTTATTTGCAAAGTAAACCGACCTACCTGTTAATTGTTACTTTTATTATTTTAATAACCTGGTATGCTGGATTGCAAATTGGTAATACAACTTCTTCAAAAAAAGGCTGGCGATTTTATTTTCTTGCAATTATTGCGAATATTGGTATTCTTGTATTTTTTAAATACACTAATTTTTTTACATCGTCTGCAGTTGATTTCATAAATTTTATCCGGCAAAAAATATTTTCTTCTACAGAAACAATTACTAATTCTTTATTAATAAATGTTATAGCACCTTTAGGAATATCCTATATTACTTTTCAGGCAATAGGTTATCTCATTGAAATAAAAAGAGGAAATCATGCAGCAGAAAAGAATCTGGGCCACTTTGCAACTTTTTTACTTTTTTTTCCAAAAATAACTGCTGGTCCTGTTGAGCGTGCGCATAATTTTCTTCCTCAGTTAAAAAAAGTAAAACCTTTTGAATACAATAACATTAGTTGTGGTTTAAAACAAATTTTATGGGGTCTTTTTAAAAAATTAGTTATTGCAGATAGACTGTTTATTTATGTAAGCGCAGTGCTGCCAAATGCTGAACATCATTCAGGTATATCTTTAATTATTGCGGTTGTATTTTATGTGTTTCAAATGTATGCAGATTTTTCAGGGTACAGCGATATGGCCATAGGTTTTGCAAAAGTATTGGGATTTGATGTGATGTCAAACTTCAACAGGCCTTTACTGGCTAAATCGGTAACTGAATTCTGGCGAAAATGGCATATTTCTTTATCTACCTGGTTTGCTGATTATTTTTATACGCCTATCGCTATTGCAAAAAGAGACTGGGGTATGTGGAGTGTTGTTTATGCTTCTTTTACTACATTTATCGTTTTAGGTTTTTGGCATGGTGCCTACTGGACTTTTATAGTATTTGGAGGCTTACAAGGTTTTATTTTAACGATCGAATTTTTTACAAGAAAAGCAAGAAAAAATATTCGTAAAAAAATTCCTGCATTTTTAAATGGGCTTATAGGTATTACATTTACTTTTAGTTATTTCGCTTTTTCACTTATTTTTTTTAGAGCCAATTATCTCACCGATGCCTTTACCATAATCAAAAGAATTTTTACTGCCAATGGACCCATTTATATGGAAAATCCTTCTATAATTGTTTTTTCTTTATTAGGAATTTCTTTTCTGACTTTAGTTGAAGTTAAAAGAGAATATTTTAATAATCTATTTACATTATATGACAATAAAAATTGGCTTATACGTAATTGTTATTATTGCTTATTATTAATAATTATTTTAACGGCAGGCGTTTTTGATGGCGGTGAATTTATTTATTTTCAATTTTGATAGAGTAGCATGGCAACATCTTTTAAAAAAATATTAACACAAAAGGGCTATTGGTATCTTATTTTTAAAATACTAGCTTTCTTAATCCTGTTCTTTATTTTAGATTTTATTTTGGGCGGTTTTTTAGGTAAACTTTATTTCAAACAGACTTCTGGTTGGGAGTATAGAACTAAATATTCAATTGAAGATACAAGGGCTGATATTTTAATTTTTGGAGCGTCAAGAGCACAACAACAATACAATCCCTTTTTTTTTGAAGAACGGTTAAAACAAACTTGCTACAATGTAGGACGAGATGGCGAACCATTTTTTTATTACTATGCTATTTTTAAAGGTATATTAAAAAGATACACGCCGAAAATGATAATATTGGATATTGAAAATGGTGTGTTTAGAGCAGAACAAACTAGTTATGATCGCATATCGGTTTTACTTCCTTTTTATAAAAATCATCCAGAGATGCGTTCAGTTATTAAACTAAAAGGACCTTTTGAAAAATACAAACTTCAATCAAAGGTATATCCTTATAATTCAATGCTTTTTAAAATATTAATTGGAAATGCTGAATTTAATAAAAAAAGAAGTATTGATATTAATGGATATGTGCCATTATCAAGGGCTTTAAATGAGCCAACCAGAAGCGTTAATATTTCTCAAAAGTATGATCTAGATGCTAACAAGCTTAATTTATATCAATCATTTATTAATGAATGTTTGAAAGCAAATATTAAATTATATATCGTTTGTTCACCCTACTATATAAATTTAATTGGTTCTGATACTTCAATGACAATTGCAAAAAATGTTGCAAAAAGTAACAGTATCCAATTTTTTGACTTTTCAAAAGATGACTTTTTTTTAAAAAACCCCAACCTTTTTGATGATACGGTTCATGTAAATATAGAAGGGGCTAAAATATTTTCTAATAAATTGATTGATTCAATCATTTTAAATTCTGCCTATAAGAATTAACAAAATTGCAAAAATAAAATCATTATATGAGCAATTTGTAGGAATAGTATTTACACAAATTATATAATAATAAAGCAATAATCAAGTGATATCGTAAGATGTTTAATTCTAAAATAATAGTACTTAAAATAGAAATAATATTATTAAAAAATTGAACAAATCGTTTTTAAATTTTAATCCTTCTTTTTGTAAAAAATATTAAATGCTCTTTAACTCTTTTTACTTTTTATTTTTTTTTATTGTTGTTACCGTATTGTATTATACAATTTCTTATACTAAAAGGTGGCTTTTATTATTATTAAGTAGTTGTTACTTTTACATGGCATTTGTGCCACTTTATATTTTTATTTTAGGATTTACTATTGTAGTGGATTATGTTGCTGGAATATATATTGAGAAGGCTCAAGGGAAAAGACGTAAGTATTTTTTAGTTGTTAGTTTAATCGCAAATATTGGTATCCTTTGTATTTTTAAATATTATAATTTCATAAATGATAATTTTTCCTTCCTCCTTCATGGGTTCGGATTGTCAAACCCAATTCCATATTTACAAATACTGTTGCCTATCGGTCTTTCCTTTCACACTTTTCAGGCAATGAGTTACACAATTGAAGTATACAGGGGTAATCAAAAAGCAGAACGGCATTTTGGAATTTATTCTTTGTATGTGATGTTTTATCCTCAACTTGTTGCAGGGCCTATTGAACGCCCTCAAAACTTATTAAAGCAATTCAGGCAAGAACATAAATTTGATAGTGAGAGAGTTTTTGAAGGTCTGAAAATAATGGTATGGGGGTTCTTTAAAAAATTGGTAATTGCTGATAGACTGGGTATTTATGTAAACGGTGCTTATAATAATGTTGAACAACAGAACGGCATGACACTGTTATTGGCAACTATATTTTTCTCTTTTCAAATTTATTGTGATTTTTCAGGCTATTCAGATATTGCGATAGGAACAGCTAGAGTTATGGGCTTTGATTTAATGACTAATTTTAAGCGGCCGATATTTGCAAAAAGTACGGGCAATTTCTGGAAACGTTGGCATATATCATTATCAACCTGGTTTAAAGACTATTTATATTTTCCTATGGGCGGAAGTAAAGTATCGGTACCCCGTTGGTATTTTAATTTAATGGTTGTATTTCTAATAAGTGGTTTGTGGCATGGTGCCAATTGGACTTACATAATTTGGGGTGGTATAAATGGTTTTTATCTGGTATTTGCTATTGTTACTCAAAAATATAGGGATAAGTTTAATGCTTTTATTCATATAGATAAATTTCCCCGGTTTTTTCTTTTTCCCCAGGTTTTGATTACTTTTTTATTGATTAGTTTTTCCAGAATTTTTTTTAGAGCAAGAACTGTGGAAGATGCTTTGAAGATTATAAAAAAAATACTAACTTTTAAAGGATCGGTTTTTAATGATGGAACTGGTATAATACTGTATTCCTGTTTTGGGATAGCATTTTTAGTGGCTGTAGAATTTAAAAGAGAATACTATAAAGGCTCGTTTACTTTATCTAATCATCCAAATTTCTGGGTACGCAATTCTTATTATTCTTTTTTAGTAATACTCATTCTATTATTTGGCGTTTTTGATGGAGGCCAGTTTATTTATTTCCAATTTTAATCTACAAATTAAATGATAAAAAAAAATAGTAATAATTCTTTCAAAACATTTGTATCAAAATTGTTAGTATTCTTCATTATATTTTTTTTTGTAGATTTATTAATAGGAAACCTATTGAAAAAATTTTATTTTCAACAGGAGTCAGGAATGAATTATTTAACAACTTTTTCTATTGAAAAAACAACAACCGATGTTGTAATTTTTGGTTCTTCCAGAGCTACAAATATATTTAATACCAAAATTTTTGAAGTGAATTTAAACATGCCCACTTATAATGCCGGTCGAGATGGTGAACCAATTTTTTATCATTACGCCATATTAAAAGCTATTTTAAATAGGTATAAGCCTAAAATAATTGTATTAAGTATGGATGAAGCGGATTTTAGTAAAAATTCTGACGATTATGACCGTATTTCTGTTCTTTTACCTTACTATAAAAGCCATCCCGAAATAAGACCAATTATAACGCTAAAAAGGCCCTTTGAAAAACTAAAACTACTTTCAAATATCTATCCCTACAATTCGCTTATGTTATCCATTATTGGAGGTAACAATTCCTTTAATAAAAACCAGTATGCCAATGGGTTTATTCCACTAAGGTATACTATTTCAGGGCCATTGCAAACCTATGACTATTCAAAAGAAATTGAATTAGACAGCACTAAAATTAATATTTATAAATCTTTTATTCAGGATTGTATTAATGCCAATATTTCCCTCTATATTATATGTTCCCCATACATAATTAATTCAATAGGTAAAGATCTATCAATTATAAAAGCAATTGCAATTGCAAAGGAATATAATATTGATTTTTTTGATTACTCTAGAGATACTTTTTATACTACCAAGCCTGAATTATTTGCAGATTACAGACACTTAAACGAAAAGGGAGTTGAGATTTTTTCAAATACTGTTGCTGAAAAAATAAAATACAAAACTCTAGGTCTAAAAAGGGTAAATAGATAGTATTAGTTTATTAATTGTTTAACTTTTTTTTCTGATAGTTATATTTTCTAATAAAAATTTATTACATTTACTAATCCGTTGTACTAAAATCAGAACCTATTAAATTCTTCAGTTTAATTATTTATTACCTCAGTACCTACGAAATTCCTCCTTTATAATGCAATACTATCACTTATGACAAAAAGTACTTGTAATTTATAATTTTTGGTTTATGAGGAAAATTTTTTCTTTTTTTCTTTTTTTTATCTTGTTTTTAACTACAACTCATGCACAGGTTACTTACACCTGGATGGGTGGTGCATCCGGAGATTACCAAGTTGCGGCAAACTGGTCACCTACAAGAATTACAACAGCATTAAATGATATCCTGGCTTTTGATGCCACATCACCAATAATAATAAATAACGTAGCCAATGAAAGTATTGGAACAATAAAAATTGCATCAGGAATAAGTACTGTATCTTTTGCTACCAATTCTTTTACCAATGTATTATCGCTTACGGCTTTGGTGCCACTAATTTATATTACACCTGGTGCCATTTTAGCTGCAGATTTCCTTACGATTAATCTAAATAATCCGGGAGCTTTTAATTTGACTTCAGGTGTTTTGGGTATAGCGCCAGGTACAGGCGGAAAAATATTTATTAATTGTGCTTTAACATTAAACGGAGGTACGCTTGATTTTGATGTGGCTGGAACGGGCGGAACTACGATTACAGGATCTGTTACCTATATAACAGGTATTTTTAATTGTGCAACTGCAAGTGCTATAACCTGGACGGGGACGGCAAACTATTATCATGCCTTTAACGGATCTGGAAGTTCAGCTATTCCTATTTCAAACTGGCAAACTAATGCTACCTGTAACATTACAGGTTTAAATATTGGCACAACAGCGCCCACAGGTTTAAATAATAATAATTTTGCCAATTTTAACTGGGATTGTTCTTCACAATCCGGGGATGTTGACTTGAATTTGTTAACCGGCACTATTGGTGGAACGCTTTCAATTAAAAATACGAATAATAAATTTCTACGTTTAGCAAGCGTAGCTGGTGGAGTAATAACTGCTGGTAGCTACACCCAAACTGGCGGTAACATAATGCTACAATCGGCTTCAGGCGCAACACTACTATCAGTTACTGGTAATTTTTTACATTCTGGCGGTATTTTAGATGGAGTTGGTGGATCTGCAGCAGGTACAGCTACGCTGGATTTAAAAGGTGCAGTAACAAAATCAGTAACTTGTGGGTGGCAGTGTTCAAGTTCAAATCTGGGTGCACTTGTGAATATTCAATTTTCGGGAACTACCGTACAAACTGTTAGTATTGCGGGTACTTGGACAGCTCCTGCAGCGGGAAGATCCAATATAACAATCCTTAATTCCAATTTAATTACAGGTGTAAATTTAACTTCCAACAGTGTTTTAAAAGTATTCTCCAATAGTTCTACACCGGCTGTTTGTACTATGGCTGGCATCATCACACCTGCAGATGCTACTTCTTATATTTCGTATATAGGCAACGGAACACTTTTGTATAATGGTAATTTTTCTCAAACTAGTTCTGCTGTTGAATTTCCAACTACAAATGGTCCTGCAAACCTAACGATTAACAATTCGCTCGGAGTAAGGTTTTCGGCAAATTTTAATCGTACAATACCAGGCACTTTAACTATGGTAACTGGTAATTTAGCAATAGATGATTTTTCAACAAGCAATAAACTTGAGCTTTCCAATACATCTTTGTCAACTCAATTGAACTATTTAGGTGGTTTTATAACTACCGGTAAATTAGGAAGATATTTCCCTATAACTGGTTTACCAACGGCTGCTGTTAATGCGGGGCGTTTTCCTTTTGGAACAGGTGCCAATGACAGATCTCTAAACCTATATTTTTCTGCTGGAACTTTGAGTACAGGTACAGCAGGAATGGTATATGTTTCTCACACACCGTTGGGAGGAGTAACGCCTATTTTACCCACTGTACCAGATAATGGTGTAAATCTGGATAAGAGAACCAATACTTATTGGACAATTACAACAGGAACTTTTAGCATTGGCAGTGGAGCGGAAACGATTTCTTTAACTGCAACTGCAGCTAATATAGGTTCGGTTGATAATTATACCGTACTAAGACTTACAGACGGAAGTACAAGTGCGTATGGAACAAGTCTGATGCCTAATCCAAATACAGGGACTACATCCATACCTGTAACAGGCAAAGCGGGTCTAACGATGGCGAATCTTAATAAAAGTTTGTACATAGCCAGTGATGGTACCACTGTATATAACCCTTTAGTAAATATTACTTTTAATTGGAAGGGTAGTGTTAACACAGACTGGACTAATCCTGCTAACTGGAGTGGTTTGTATGCAGTTGGTTATCCAAGCGCCTCAACAGAAATAGCCATCATTGATAATTCATTATCCCCCACATATTTCCCAACAATAAATACCGGCACATCTATAAGTCTTTATCAATTAACTATTAACTCCGGCATAACTTTAACAATGGCACCTGCCTCCAGTATAAACGTATATGATAATGTAAACTTTTCTGGTGGTATTGCTGCTTTTTCTCCAACAAGTACTTTTGGCTATGCAAGTTCCAACAGTGCTCAAAATATTCAAAGTTTAACTTATGGTAATCTTTCAATATCGGGCACCGCAACTAAAAATTTGCCTTCAACGCTAACGGTAACCGGCGATTATGCGGTTTCCGGATCTTCTCCCGTATTGAATACAAACACATTTATTTATGCAGGCGCAGGTAATCAAAGGATTGCCGCAGCAAACTATTACAACCTAAGTATTTCGGGTAACCGTAGCGGAGGCACTATTACGCTTGGTAATCCTCCTGTTCCAAGCACGATTGATATTGCAAACATATTTGATGTAAGCGCTCTATCAAGTTATAGTAATCCCGTGGGATTTAGTCCCCAAAGTGAAACAGTAGTAAATTTTAGCTCAACAGGTTCACAAAATATTCCCGGTTTTTATTATCCGAAAAAAATTACAAATAGTGGAAATGGACCTAGAGTTTTAGATAATCTCGGATCTTCAGATTATACCCACGTAATTTATACCATCGCTTTTACTCCGGGAACAGGTATTTATACCAATACAGGTTCTAAAGTAAATTTTTATGTTACAGGATTTGCAGATGCTAAGTATGTATTTGCGATAAATTTTAAATTTAACGATCTTGAATTTAGCGGTGACCAAAAAAATTACACTTTTGATTTTTTTCCGGGTCCAATTTATGTAGCAGGTAAATTTATTATATCCCGTATTAATTTTAAACAACCTGTTAATAATACTTCAACTATCGTTTATAATGGCACAGGCGATCAAACTATTAATGCGTATAAAATAACTGGAAATACACCTTCTTTTAAATATCCCAACATCGTTGTTCAGGGATTAGCCAGAAATGTTACGCTTGCAGGTTCAAATACAGATACGATTAACATTAGCGGAAGTTTGCAGGTTCCTCGAACTACTGCTTACAATGCAGACTTTGGCTATTATGGGATTAACTTAAATACGCAACCATTTGCAACTGGCAAAGGTTTTATCGTAAACGGGAGTACCGTAAATTTTAATTTTAGCTCAGCGTTAGTTCCCTTATTGTTTCCATCTGCAAGTGGAACTTCTAATTATAATAATGTAGTGATAAATAGTGGTACGCATAATTTAGAAAGCAATATGACTTTTGGGGGAAATCTTGATGTTGCAGGAAGCGATGCATTTACTGCTATTCTGAATATTGGTGATGGAACAAGTAACAGAATTTTAAACGTGCTAGGCAATATTAATATAAATAGTTCAGGAACCGGATTGAGGCAAATTGATATGAACAATGAAACAAACGGAACAACAAAAATTAATCTTTCAGCAAATTTATCTATAACTGGTAACGCCCAACTTATGGGTACAACTACAACAGGCAATAATAATGGTGTGGTGGTATTTAATGGAAGTACACCTCAAACTTACTCAAATACTTCTGTCACTTACAAAAATGGTCTTGTTAATTTTATTGTAGGCAATGGTAGTTTGCCTACAAGTTTAACACTTAGTAGTACCATAAATTTATTGGCTTCATCTACTACAGCCAATAAAAGTACACTAACTGTTACCACTAATTCTTTTTTAGATTGTGGTCGCAATAATATAATCAGCAATGGTACGGGTAACGCTTTTTTTAACCTGAATGCAGGTGCAACATTTATAACTGCCAATACCGGGGGAATAGAAGGAGCTGCAACTTTACCAACCAATGGATCAATTATTAATGATGCCACAATTGTAAAAAGTTATGATCCATTGGCAAGCTATGTGTTTAATGCAACCGCTAATACCAATACAAATTTTCCTACTGCAATCACCCCTTTTCCCCTGGCCAACTTAACTATTGGAAATGATATTAATACTGCTACTTTCTTATTAAATAAATCAATTGATGCAAGCAATACCTTAACGCTTAAAAACAATAGCACACTTGCCGTAGATAATAATTACTTGAACCTTAAATCAACAGCCACATCAACTGCAAGAATTGCTTCAGTACCAGACAATGCGAATATCACTTATGCTTCCGGAAGATTTGTTGTTGAGCGGTACTATCCGCAACGCAGATCATGGAGATTGGTTACAGCGCCTATCACTGCCGATGCCGGAAGATCCGTTTTTAATAGTTGGCAACTTGGCAATGCACCATTTACTACAAGCGGTACCGGCACTTTTGTAACTGGTAAATCTGCCAATCCAATTTTAAATGGATTGGATATAAGCCCGCTTAATAACAGTTCTTTAAAAACGTATAATGGAACTAGTTTTGTTGATGTAACCGACACAAAAAACTTATTACTATCAGGCACCAATGGTATTGCAGGAACTCCGGATAATGTTGGCTTTTTTTTATTTGTTAGAGGCGACAGAAATCCTGCTGCTAACTTATTTAATATTCCTAATTATAACAATACTACATTAAGAGATACGGGTAAAATTCAAATAAAGAACCAAATTTTTAATACAATTGCACCGGTTGGAAGTTATGTACTTATTGGTAACCCGTATGCATCTCAGGTAGATATTACAAATATCATGGCTACGAGTTCTAATATTGACCCAAATTATTTTTGGGCATACGATCCCCGAATAAATACAGAACAGGGAGCCTATGTTTATATGGTGCTGACTACCGGTGGAAATTGGATCGCAGTTCCATCTAACCCATCTGTTACGCAGGATAAAAATATACAATCAGGTCAGGCAATTTTTGTACGAAAACTAAATAACTCTCCAGGAAATTTGAGTTTTCATGAAACGGATAAATCTACCCAGAACAATCTTAATATGTTTCGAGCTGCATCACTACCTGCTATGTTTATAACCAATTTGTATTTGCAGCAAGCAGATACAACAATACTAGCAGATGGTAACCTTGAAATTTTTGATAATATATTCAGTAATGCGGTAGATTTTGGTGATGCCCCAAAGTTTGGGAATACAAGAGAAACATTTGGCATTTTGCGTGATGCTAAAACACTTGCTGTTGAAAGAAGACCAGAAATAGCAAACAATGATACTATATATTTTAAATTAACTAAAGTAACCCAACGTAGTTATAATTTTGAATTTATTCCTCAAAATTTCAACCCTGAGTTAACTGCCTTTTTAGAAGATAGGTACACCGGTTCGAAAACAATTATATCCCTAAACACAAAAAGTATTTTAAATTTTACTGTTAATTCAGATACCATTAGTTCGGCCTCTGACCGTTTTAAAATAGTATTTAAAAATATAGCAGCAGTACCTTTACCTGTAACTTATAAAAGTATAAAAGCCTTCCAGCAAAATAAAAATATTACTGTAGAATGGTCTGTTGAAAACGAAATCAACATTAGCAAATACGAAGTAGAAAAAAGTATAGATGGCGTTCATTTTACCAAAATTAATACAACAACTGCTAAAGGTATCAATGGTGGCAATGCCACTTATACAATTATAGACAAAAATATTTTACAGGGAAATAATTTTTATAGAATACTTAATTATAAAGAGACTGGGGCATTTGAATACAGTAGGATAGTGATTGTTAAGGTTAATGAAATAAGCAGCGGAATCAGTATTTACCCTAATCCAGTAACGGGAAATACAATTGGTGTAGCAATCAATAATTTACCTGCAGGCAAATATAATTGTAGATTAATCAACACACTTGGACAAATAATAATGGTTCAGCAACTTAACCATGCAGCAGGCAATTCAATGGAATCGCTTGTTCCAAATAGTAAACTTACTGCAGGCATTTATCAACTGGAAGTAATGACGCCCAATAACCAAAAAAGTACATTAAAGGTGGTGGTAGAATAAATTATTAATAAAATACACACATACGAATCAACCGGCTGTCTCTTTTTGATGCAGTCGGTTCTGCCCACTATTTTCTATTTTATTTAAGTATTTCAATGATAAATTTATTCAGCTCATCTTCTGTTAGAGCATATTTTGTTTTATTGATAAGCCTATGATTTTTATCATAAAAAAAAGTGACAGGAACGGATGTAATCCCCAATTCATGAAATGCTATCTGCGATTGAACATAAAAAAAGGTGTACTTATTTTGTTCACTAAATTTTACTAATTTTTCAACAGGCTCATCTGAGATAATCATAAAATTAACCTGCCCCTTATATTTTTCACTTACCTTTTCAAAATAAGGAAGTTCTTGCCTGCATGGACCGCACCAGGTTCCCCAGAAATTAATAACCAACGGTGTTTCGTTAAAGCTGGCCATGCTAATATTATTTCCATATAAATCTTTTAAAACTAGATCGGATAATTTTATTGAGGGAACATTATGTTGTTTATTTTTTCTAATAATAAATGTTGAAATTAAAAAAATCAATATAAGGCCTGCTAAATAAAATATTTTTTTATGGTTACGCTCCATTCAATGTTGGAATTAAAAAATATTTATAAACTTGGTTCTTTCATTTTGGTAAATATATTGATCAGGCTATTGGTAGATGAATCGTGTGTAGTAACGATTTTGCTAGTTTGCAATTCGGGTAATATCTTTTTTGCCAGTACTTTACCAAGCTCCACACCAAACTGATCAAAGCTATAAATGTTCCAGATTACGCCCTGAACAAAAATTTTATGCTCATATAAAGCAATCAATTGCCCCAAAGTAAAAGGAGTAATTTCTTTAATTAAAAAAGAATTGGTAGGTCTGTTACCTGTAAAAGTTCTGTAGGTATCTTCATTTTCACTACCATTCATCAATGCTTCTGTTTGTGCAAAAAAGTTACTTAACAAGATAGCATGGTGCTCTCCAATAGGATTGTGGCTGATAGCAGGGGCAATAAAATCGCAGGGAATTTTTTGTGTTCCCTGGTGTATCAACTGGTAAAAAGCATGTTGACCGTTGGTTCCAGGCTCTCCCCAAATTACGGGACCGGTTGCATAAGTAACCTGCTGTCCATTTCTATCCACATATTTACCATTACTTTCCATATTTCCTTGCTGAAAATAGGCTGAAAAGCGGTGTAAATATTGATCGTAAGGCAATATTGCTTCGGAGGCGGTTCCATAAAAATTGGTGTACCAGATACCCACCAATGCCATTATAACCGGAATGTTTTTTTCAAAACTTTCGGTAGAAAAATGCTTATCCGTTTGATGAGCGCCTCGTAATAAATTTTCAAAATTTTCATATCCAATTGTAAGTGCAATCGATAATCCAATGGCGCTCCACAAGCTATATCTTCCACCAACCCAATCCCAAAAAACAAATATATTTTCAGCAGCAATACCAAATTTTACTACATCTGTTTCATTGGTGCTAAGTGCTACAAAGTGTTTTGCAATATGTGCGGCCTCTTTTGCCTGTTGCAAAAACCAATCTCTAGCAGTATGCGCATTGGCCATTGTTTCCTGAGTAGTAAAGGTTTTTGACGCTATTAAAAAAATTGTTTCTTCTGGCGTCACTTTTTTTAAAATCTCACTAATATGTGTGCCATCAATATTACTTACAAAATAAGTTTGTATGCCGTCAACCCAATAAGGTTTTAATGCTTCTGTAACCATTACGGGTCCAAGATCGCTTCCTCCAATACCAATGTTAACAATATATTTTATTTTGCTGCCGGTATAACCCTTCCATTCACCGCTATGTACTTTTGTGCAAAATAATTTTATTTGTTCCAATACTTTAAATACGTCCGGCATCACATCTACACCATCCACATTTACCGGTTTTCCTGAAAAATTACGTAACGCAGTGTGCAATACTGACCTTCTTTCTGTTACATTAATTTTTTCGCCTGTAAACATTGCTTCGATAGCTTCTTTTAATTTACATTCTTTTGCTAATTGCAAAAGCAATTGAACAGTGGTAGATGTGATGTTATTTTTAGAATAATCAAAAACAATATTATCTGTGCAAAGTGAGAATTTATTAAAACGCTCTACATCATTTGTAAATAAATTTTTTATAGTTACCTCTTTAGTAACAGTATAGTGTTGTGCTAAAGCCTTCCAGGATTCTGTTTTAGTTGGATTAATTTTTGGAAACATTTTTGTTGAAATATTTTTTAAATATGATAATTAAAGATTGAAATATTTATAAATTACCTGGTTTGAAAAAATTGCATATTAGTTCAAATTTCTTACCATAATAATCAATTTATATTTTTTAAATTTATTAGTATTATTAATCAAATAAAAAATATAATTAATTGATTAATAATTATATAGAATAAATTATTTTTATTAAATTACTAATCATTGCTGGTGTAATATCAAGGTGCGTAACAATTCTTACCTGAGTAGTTGAGATTGGCATAACAAAAATGAAAAACTTCGCTAATTCTTCTGCAAAACTTTTGGGTGTGTAAGGATAAAGTATTTCAAAAATTACAATATTCGTTTCTACCGGCATTACTTTACCAACAAAAGACTTTTTTAACAAGGCATCCGTTATCAATTTAGCATGTTGGTGATCTTCTTCTAATCTTTCAATATTATTTTCCAATGCAAAAATTCCGGCAGCAGCCAAATAACCTGCTTGTCTCATACCGCCACCAAAAACCTTTCTTATACGTCGTGCTTTTCTTATATAGTCTTTATTGCCAAGTAAAATACTCCCAACTGGCGTACCCAATCCTTTGCTTAAGCAAATTGAAATACTATCAAAAATTTCACCATATTGCCGCGGGGTTTCTTTATTGGCAACCAGTGCATTCCAAAGGCGAGCGCCATCCAAATGTAATTTCAAATTATTTTGTAAGCAAACCTCTTTAATTGACTGTATATCAGAGAATAAATAACAACTTCCTCCACCTCTATTAGCGGTATTTTCAATACTAACTAAACTTGTTCTTGCCTTATGGATGTCAGAAGGATTAATTGCATCCTTCACTTGATCGGAAGTAATGCGTCCATGATCGCCTTCAATTGTTTTTACCTGGCAACCACTATTAAATGCAATACCACCGCCTTCATAAATGTAAACATGACTTAATTTTTCGCAAATAACCTCATCCCCGGGCTGCGTATGTACTTTTATTCCAATTTGATTTGTCATGGTGCCACTCGGACAAAACACACCTGCCTCCATACCAAACATTTCAGCAGCCATAAATTCTAATTGATTTATGGATGGATCTTCTCCAAAAACATCATCCCCTACTTCTGCCGAAAACATTGCCTGCAACATTGCAGCTGAGGGTTTAGTAAATGTGTCGGATCGTAAATCAGTTATCATTTTGCAAATGTAATATAGATAAAACATTGATGGACACTAAAATTCAATATTATTACAAAAACACGAATCAAAATAGTGATATTTAATATTATACGACTGTATAATATACTCAGTATGCAAATATGTTCTCAGTTGGCATACTCTTATCTAATATTTTCAAGTAGCTTTTTAAAATAGTTATTAAATTAATAAAGTATTAAATATTTATTATTTTATATAAGGATTGTTTTAAGTGAATTTTAATTTTTATTAAATTTGCTTGGTCAAATTTGAAAGTATGCTTTTTTAAAATTCACTATGAAATGCAGATTTTGCATCGTACATTTGCACTATTTTCAGGAAATTATTTGTAGATTAACTAATGTTTTGCAACATTTTTTAAAACATAATTGCCTACATATCGTTATAAATTATTGACATAAAACAAGCAAATGAGGCAACTAAAGATCGCAACGCAGATTACTAACCGGGATTCACAAGCGGTTGAAAAATATCTGCAGGAAATTTCCAAAATTTCAATGATCACTCCTGAAGAGGAGACTATTTTGGCCCAAAAGATTAAAATGGGTGATCAAAGAGCGTTGGACAAATTAGTTCAGGCTAACCTGCGCTTTGTTGTATCTGTAGCAAAGCAGTACCAACACCAGGGACTTTCACTGAGCGATTTGATAAATGAAGGAAATCTTGGTTTAATTAAAGCTGCACAACGTTTTGACGAAACCAAGGGTTTTAAATTTATTTCATATGCAGTATGGTGGATTCGTCAATCTATTTTACAGGCTTTAGCAGAACAGGGTAGGTTGGTTCGATTACCACAAAATAAAATTGGAACTTATAATAAAGCTAATAAAGCCTATATGGCTTTTGAACAGGAACATGAGCGTGAGCCTTCTACTGAAGAATTAGCCGAATTACTTGAGATGAGTGAAACAGAAATCAACAACATTTTTCAAAGTAATACCCGTCATACTTCTCTAGACGCACCAGTTCACGAAGCTGAAGATGTTGCCATGGGCGATTTATTGAAAGGTGGAGCCGAAACTGATGAGGATGTAATGCATGATTCGTTAAGAAATGAAATTCGCAGGGTTTTGAAGTCGCTTAGCCCAAGAGAAGCGGAAATAGTAAATGCTTATTTTGGTTTAGATGGAGAAAATGGTGTAACTATTGAACAAATTGGACAAAAATATGATCTAACAAAAGAACGTATACGCCAGATAAAAGAAAGAGCTATTAAGCGTTTGCAAAAAGCAAGATACAGCGGCGCTTTAAAAGCTTATTTAGGATAAGATTTTACCTGATCAAAAAATCCCCGATGTTTTAATTCATCGGGGATTTTTTATTTTAAATTGAATTAATCCGTACAACATACAAATGGAACCGCTGTTAGCGGTGAAGTTCTTAAAATACGATAATGTCCCAAACCATTGCTAAGTGGTTTTAGCTGAACTGTAGCAAAAAAATCTTCCGTCTGTTGCCTGCCTGCCTGTATAACCTTTTCTTTAAACATTGTAGCAGCACTTACATCCATATTTTTCGCCATAAAATTATGGGCGGCTTCCTGTTGTCGTTTTTCAAAGAGTTTACTAAGGTGTTCTTTAATATTGGTAATATTACCAAATACCTCTACAGTAAGTACACTCAGCGAAGCATCTTCGGGTAAACCATATTGATTTAAAAGGCTATACACTTCTTTAGTTGTCCAAACAGCAGTACCTATACGAAGCTGGTCTTTAAATATGGCTAATTGTGCACCAGCAATAATTTGGGCGTTAATAGTAACTTTATCAAGAGTACGCGTATTATTAAAATTAGTAGCTTTTAAATAATCTTCTCTTTGTATAAAATTTTGATAAGTATTAACCAATAGTTTTTCGTTTTCAGGTATTTCAAAAAGCTTTTTCTTCCAATCCATGTACCTATCATCCAATAAGATATTTCTGAAAGCTTTACCATCAGCCTGGTGCACCTGTGCGTATAATAAACACCAAAGTTGTGTACGTGGAGGTTCTGCTGTTACATTTTTACCATTAATAACAGCTTGAGCATAAGGCGCATTTACATACAACCTTTCCTCATCCCGGTTTACAACACACAATAAATTTGGCGCAGGATGCTGCAGTCCTGTAACCTTCAATGCTCTTCCATAACGACCTTGTGCCGTAGACCATAAATTATTTTTCCTATCTGCCCAGTGGCCGTGACCGATCCTGAATTCGTAAGTAAAGAAGCCGAATAACTCTACACTTTCACTATGCATGCCCGGAGGAATGGGCATCAAGTAATGTAAATCACTATCTGTTGCTTTTGTAAGAAACTGCATGGCACTTAAACCAGCAAGATCATCACTTTGATTGGATGTAATTACCCTAATATATTCCGGATCAATTGGCAATGGAGGATCTTCGGGGGCACCAAATAATTCAAAATCATTATTACTAATTAGTTGATCAGGTGCATAAGCAAGCACCCTGCAATAAAGTGTATCATTAGGATCTTTAACTGGTTCGGTAAGTTCAATCCATAAATATCGTTGTCTTACTTCCGTTGATTCGTAATTACCATGAATCAGGTAAGGAGAAAAAGCTATACCAACACTTGCCAATTTAGGAACCTGTGATGGATTTACTGTTGTTGGTAATGTGAGTAATTGTGGCTGCTGTAAAACCGGATTGTTACCATGATTCTTTTTAAATTTTGCTTTTATGGTATATTCAATTTCCTGTTCATCCGGAAAACGCAGTGCTCCATCTTCTTTTGTAAAGGTAGATTTGGGTTCTATAGCATCTATAAAAACTACAATAGTTTCATTTCGGTTTATATTTCCAAACCTATCTTGTTGCAATGCTTCAAAAGATACGGCGGATTTTAATTCAATATCGCCAAGATATAATTGCTGCTCTGCAGGATTAACCAGATCATTTTTAAATTTTTTGATGCGCTCAAATGTAAAAGCTATATCTTCTAGTGCATCCCAACTCCAATCTCTGTTTAATTTATAAACGATACAGCCAAGCCAATGATCTGCCAGGTCTTCTTTGGATGCAAATGTGATGGAAGATTGGTCAGGAGCAAGGCTGTGCCTGATGTGATTACTACAACCAAAAACAATCCGTTGTCCTTTGTTACTCACTAACGTTAACCCTTTACTTTCGATGCCAAGTTGTTTGGCCAGCCTTTGTACAATATTAGGTTTATTACTACTACCAAATTGAGTGAATAAATCATTTAAACCACCAAGTTTTACAACGGGCGCATCTGGTTGAAGGAAAATACCCTGAACGATAGGAATTGTTTGCCAGGGTTGCAATAACAAATCTTCAAGAACAGATTCTTTATAAAGAAATATTTGGGTAGTTGCTCCAAACCGGGTTTGTTTTTCTTTTGGCCCGTTGATACTGCCAAAATAAACATCATTTTCCTCACAAACAGATCGAAGGGTAATTCGTATTTTTCGTCCGGTAGGCACTACAACATCAGTTCTTGCATCCAGGTTATTTTTTAATAAAGTCAGATTGTTAAATGGATTACTGCCCTCATTATCAAAATTGATCAGATTTAAGTTGGGAGCATCCATAAATGTAAACGGTATATCGAGTATTTCATCAAAATTAATCGCATCAAAATTTCGATAAGTTGTGTACAGTTGAGCATAATTTTCCTGACCAGAATAACTCAGTAAATTATCCATTTTTGGTGTTTCAGCCTCTACAATAATTTCTACTTTACTTACATCAGGATCAGCAATACCAAGTCCCACCCTTGTAGCAGCTGGGTTTAATGGATCTGCATCTGCATCTGCAATTGCCTGCAACCTTCCAATGGCCTCATTTTCATCATATTTATTAGTGAACAATACTGCAGGATACCCTAGTAAAGGCCGTTTTAAATTGATAACAGGATTGGCATTGTACACTTCTTCACCATTAACGATTGTTTCATTGTAAAAATCAACATAATTTTTTTCAAAAGAAACATTATTCTCGTCTATTGTTTTTACAAGTAAATCTTTTAAATTAATAAAGCGAAGCTTTCCTGGTTGAATAAATCTTTTAAAATTAACTTCTTCCGCCGGATTGGGAGACTGTTTTAAAGGTGATATTTCGGCATCTATTAGCGGTCCGCCATTACTCAAATCACAAAACCTTACTCTAAAAAAATAGGTATGACCATAAACCAATTTAAAAGAAACTTGTTTTTCAGTAAATATCTGGTTGGTATTTACCGGCGCAGTTGACACATCATGCTTGTATAATTTAGCGGCTACATCATCTTTCAATACAAGGCTTTTGCCAATCCAATTTGTAAAATACATGGGCAACCAATAACTTTTTCCTACTTGGCTATCTACCTGCGATGGATACACCTGGAAAGGCATTTCAATTTCTATATTCACCTCGTTGCCAATGGATATATCACCAATTTTATAATCCTGATTGGTTATTAATGTATTTAAACTTTCCCACGGTTTATCAGTACTTTGTCTTACATCAACGCGGTATCCAAATAGTCCCAAAGGTGTATCGATACGTTTACCAGGTTCATCAGGATTTTCGGCAAGTTGGCGCATGTACCAAATTAATAATTGTTCATCATCCCAACCAAGTCTAATACCAGCATCATGCACAGGATGTGCGCCATCAGGTGCTTCTTTTAATAAATTTAAACTAACCGGCTGGTTGCTGTGAATAATTTTTGCAAAGCCATCATCGTAAGCATTTACTTCTTTAAAAATACTGTCCCAGGGAGCTTTGGGTTCAGTAAAAACGCCACCAAAACTATGTAACACAGGAAATAGAACCGGAGCAAATAACGATCTTTTTTCACCTGCTTTTAATTTAGGAATTCTTGCTGCAAATCTTTTAATAAATGAGCCATCTTCAGGGTCATTTGTCCAGGAATCATTTTGTGTATTTTGTTCATCAGGGTTTGCAATGTCGACAAACAAGTAACCACCTTTTTCAAACCATTCGGGTTGTAATGCAATACTGGTACTATAAACAAAGCCACAAGCTTTTGCCAGCAATGGTTGCCGAAGAAGGTATCCAAATATTTTTCCCCAACTTAATTTATCTACTGTTTTAGGATTATCATTAGGTTTAGAATCCCTGATAGCACAATGGTAACTATCATCTGTAACTGCATTTGGATGACGGGGGCAAGTAAAATTAAATGAATTTCGATAGGAGAGCGGCAGGTATTTTTTTACAGTAATTCCCGGATTGGGCGCTTCAGCCTTATCTGCTGATGTATTGTTTATCTGAGCCCCAAAACTTGCTTCAACAGCTTTTAGCAGCGCTTCTTTTTTTGCTGCCGTTTTTACCACCAATGGAAATGGAATAGGCAATGCCGGATTGCCATTGTCAACCGGAAACTCTTCAAGACCAACAACAATTTTTGCTTCAAATTGCGGAACTAATTGCGCAAAGGGTAGCATTCTTTTTAATGTTGGTACCACAGCTTCTGTTTGTATAAACGGATCCCTGTTTCTTGGTAAAAAAACAATGTTAAAAAACAAGGTATTATTTTCTACTTTTTGTGGAAACACCAAAGTGGTGTACCGATAGTTATTACTCATTTCAATAAGATTTAATTTACTAAAAAAATTATGCTACCTGCCTTTGTTCGCCCCATGTTTCGCTAAAGCTGATATCAATAATCAGGAAGATGCTGATATCAATTGCAAAGGTTACCTGTGCAGAGCAGTCGGTTCTGTCATTGGTTCTTTTTATGGTACCTTTTGCTTCGATGGTAATGGTAACGCCTACGAGACCACCTAATATTTCTGCATGACCACGGAAGTACATGAAAGCAGTAATGCTTATTTCTTTGCTATCCGCATACATTTCAACACCCACCATAAAGGTTACGGTTGCATTGCCAACAACTGGCAGGCCCACAGTTATACTTGCACCAAAACCAAATTTTAAAGTAAGGTTAGGACCAACTGCTGTATCGCAGGCAATCTTTACATCCACTGAACCGTTGGCATAAATTGTACCTACACCAACAGAAGTACACATTACACTTAAACCACCATGAAACTTTAAAAAAGCCCCAGCGGTAGGTAATAGTTGGGTGGGATCTGTAGTAATTTTTAGTGCGGCATTAAAATAAACACCTAACCCCATTGAAGCCTCTAGTTTGAGGGGAGTTTGCGGATTGTCATACACTTCTTTGACAGGAGGGAAACGAACCAGCGGAATTTCTTTGGTTGCTTCAAATTTATATTCCCATATTTCTCCTGCATTGCCCATCGCAACTTTTAATCCCTTCTTTAGAGCAGCACCATAATCACCTACAGAAACATCGGCCAATACTTGTAGTAAATCAATTATAGGCTGTAATGCAGGATGAAACTCAATTTCTGGGGTTGGTAAACCTCCATCGCCACCAACATCGCCACCATAAGCCGCAGCTTTTCCTTTTTTAGCATCAAAATTTCCTTTAATTCTCATTAGTCGCTTAAATGTTCCCAGGTCTACCACCATAGATAAATCATTCAATCTTCCTTTCCATGTTTCGGCAGCATCTGTTGCCGCAGCCCCAATTTTTGAAGCGATGTCAAAATTTAGTTTACTTTCCTTTTTTGAGCCCGGCGAATCGGCTTCGGGGTTATTTTTATCCAGCTTACTTGTTTTGTATTCTATATAAATTTTAAGACCATCCATTTCTACCAACGGCACATCAGAATCTGGCACATCAAATTTTAAGGCCTTGTCTATGACTCCATCCACAGCACCTTTTATCAATTGCATTCCTTGCTCCACTGCGGCTTCTCCTTGCTTAACAGCATCTATTCGTAATAATTTAAACACATCGCTGGCGCCATCTTTAATGCCTTCAATGTCAAATGCTTTTGCAATTGTATTTCCAGCGCCATCTACACCCTGCATTAAAGAAAAAGCTTTTCCAAAATCAGTAACGGCATCACCAATATTTGGAAAAATGCCTTTCCCCGTCATCATCCTGTAAGCATCTGCAAATAAAGGAGGTGTTTTACTTAATAAGGTTTTTTCTAAATTTTTAAAAGAAGGGGTGAGAAATAGTGCTTTTTGAGTTCCCATGTTTTGTAATATCCCAAAGTTGATGGTGCCTGCTGTTACCGTACGAATCAGTTCCATGGGATGAGCCATTCGAATAAGCGTATTTTTGGCTGCTGCTTCATCTATTACTTTTTCTTCAATCCATTTTCCTACACGAATTAATGGTACAGTCAAGCCGTCCTGCAAAGGTGTTACTTCACCTGTTCCGGTGTTGTGCTGCACAATTGTCCAGCTGCCATCTTTTGGTAAGATAACATTACCTCTTGCTGCTAAAACAAAAATTATATTGCCATTTTCATCTACTGAAGGGCTCACATCAAATCGATTGACACGGAAATTTTGATTGCTTTGGTTAATATCAACCTGGCAATCAATGGCACCTCCTATAGCACCATTTTGTTGTTGTATTAATTCTTTAAACTGTGCTTCTTTTAGAGGAATACCGGGCGGAGAAACTTGTACATACCCCAATATTTTTTTTGAAGGTGTTACATTGCGTTGATTACCTAATTTATCTTTTATTGCATATTTTCCCTGTACTGTATTTTCAATAGCAATATCCGCATCAAACCAAACCGGTTGGCAAATAACATCAAATAATACTGGTGCAGGAGCTGGCATTTCTCTGCCCAAAGGATTGATATAAAGTTCACCTGTATTATATTGAATTGTAGAAGTATATCGGTTGATTGTACTATCTTCTTTAATATTTTTAATATTGAATAGCCCATTTACAAGGCCGGGATGAAACACATACGGCTGCTTAGTTACAGGGTTGTTGGCAACATCATTATAGGTGTACCTAAAATCAAAAATACCATCACTTTCTGCAATCCACCCGCTATCAGTTCTATGTATATATCCACTGCTTTCCCTATGCAGGGTGATGGTTCTTACAACCCTTATACCCCATGGATAAAGAATAGACTTTATTTGAATTACTTCATGCCCTGTTCTGCCCATCATCACATCAAATCTTGCCTGGCTGGTTTGTGCAATGGCAGCTGTAGGACTTAACCAGTTGCTAAACAAGCTGGCACCGTAACCACTAAAATCAATTCGGGAAACAGGTACACCACGGGTTACACCACCAGGATCATTAATGGAATTTATAAAAAACTCTGTGTTAAAAGTTTCGGTAACGGTACCGCCCAGTGTACTTCTGCCATGTGCAGAACCATCAGCATCCAGTACATTATTTACCTGAAGGATGTAACCAGGAAACATAGGACTATCATGCTCTGATGGATTTGCACCAGGCTTACCATAATCTCCGGCATTGGCAGTAATTTGTATGCCACTAACCAACATTGTTTTGCCAGCTTTAAATGTGTACTGATTTTTTTCAATTGTTGGTTTAACTGTTTCAACCCCATTTTTATTTAATACAGCAAGTGCCCTTAATCCAAAAGGTAATGTAAACGCAGCTATCGTAAATGCAGCTGGATTATTTTTAAATTCATCAATAATATAATTAACTACCGGAATGGGGGAAAGTGCTACTGGTTTATTGCTCACATTAAAAATTCGGGTAGGTCCTCCGTCATCTGGATAATAATTAAAACCAAGTAAAGGATCCATTGCGGGCGGTGGTGAACTGGTTTGATAAGACCAGTTTAATACAGGCTCCCAGGCAATTTGAGGCAAAGTAAACGATCTAACATTTATGCCCGGTGCTTGTACTGACATATCCTGCACTATAAACGGTAATGCATTGTTTATTGTAGTATCTGTATTGGAATAAAGTAGTGTTGCGGTTGGTATCATGGTCATTCTACCTCTGCTCAATAAGCCAAAACTAATACCCATCTGGTTAGCGTTGCTGCTTACATCTAACAACGAAAATGAATCTGTAAGCAGGTTACCAAAACGGTCATCCCATGTTTGTTCGTAGTTTGGAATCTCGTTATTATTTGCCAACATTGAAAGCGACTTAATTGCTTCGGCACCAGACTGTCCCTGTGGCACATTATACATGGCAGCCCGAACGTTTTGGGTATCTAACATTTCGGTACCAATGCTGCTTCTTAAAGTACTTGCATTTATAATTGCTTTGTTACCAGCATCCTGATTTACGGCTTGGGCATTATCAAAAGGTAGGTTACCAAAATGAAAAGTAGTTGTAACAGTATCAAATCCCTGTACATTTACCGGGTCGATATTTGGCTTACTGCTTATGCGGCACACCAGCCAGAGCCAGATACTTCGGTTACCTTCAAATACAGCACCATTGTTTCCTCTGCCATTTTCAAATTGTCTTTTTAGTAAACTGATATTTGCAGCATACGGATCTGGAAGGGTAGGGAGATAGGCATATAACCCTATAGTTAAAAATACTTTGGCATAGATGGCTTTTTGCCAATCAGCACTACAATCTACACTAAGCAGACAACCATTGACAGGTGTTGTTGTAAAGAGGGCATTTTCCAAAGCCAGCGCAATTGGTTTTATATTTATTGCCGCACTGCCAGGTATTGGGTTGCTGTTGTCAAAAAGAATGTTGTCATCATACAACATTGCAATTTTGTGTACAGCATTGGAAGCAAATAATGCCACACTTCCTTTTGTATAAACAGCCAATGCTTCTCCGTTTACCTTAACAGGACGGTCAATTAAAACATTGGAATCACAAAGTGTTACAACAACTTCATCACCTTTACTTAAGGTGTTATAAATAAAAACAGCTTCTTTTAAAAAAGTAAACTCGGCAGAAGTACCATGTGTATTGATTTCATCTTTCCATAAATTTATTAGCTGTGTACTACCGATAGCGTTACTTTTAAGATCAGTAATACCAATGCGGCCAGGTTCGGCAATAATTAAAGGACTAGGCAATAATGTATCAGTGCCAAACACCGCCTGCCGTATACAGCTAAGCCCTTTATCTAACAATAATAATAAAGCGCCATTGCCATCAGTTTCCAATAGTTGATTTAAATCGATTACTGCTGTTGGTAAACCCCACCAACAGTTTTTTATAGCAGCAGTTCCGGAAATTACCTGAAAGGGAGAAAGGCATTGATTGATGGAAAAAATTATTGGCGACGAAACCAATGGCAATAGCAACCTGTTAGTAGTTGCATCATACAAAATATTTTGATTGCCTTGCCATTCACTTTTGCCTTCTTGTCCGTAAATAAGCCACTGTAAAGGATCTAATGAAAGTATGGTATGTGCAAAAGCAGTAAAAGAAAAAGTCCACTTTTTGGGCAAGATAATATTTAAAGCTCTTGCATCGACTCCGTGATCGTCTGTTGCAGTTGTAGTATCGGGCAAAGGCTGTTCCATATCCAATGCTACCTGTACTGTTACACTACCCGGTACTGTTAACTGATTGTTGATTATTTGAGGCATTTCACTGACTGATAAAGTTCCTCCTTTAACACGGATGCCACAGTAACGATCTACCGGGGCGGTGCTGCTAAATAAGCCGGCATTTATCCATACGCTGCCAGGTACAATTGTATATTGCCTTGTTAATTCTGGAGGTAATTGTGGGCCAACAATATTTTTAATTAAAAACTCGGCCTTAAATAAAATTGCAGGATAGGCTTGACCAGCGAAATACAAGGCTACCAACTTTTCTACTTTAAAAAAATCAAACCATTTTCGTCGTCCATCACTTCCTATAAAAGGACCAAGAGTAGTTAAAACCCTTGCTCCGCCTGCCCATGAGGGAATGCTGCCTGCAATTTGTGATGACCTTACAGGAGTTTCTCTGATAAATACTTTCAGGTTATTTCTTACATTGTCTTGTAAGACCTGTTTTACCTTTTCATCAATATTTTGTAGCCTCGTACCTTTTATATTTTGACTAAAGAAAAAATCAGAAGATTCGAACGAAAATGACTGATTGGTAGTACTGGAAATATCCTGATGTTGAAGCGTTTGGGCTAATAACTCCTGTAAATTATCAAGCTGCTGTTCTTCTTCAGTTGTCGATGCATAAAGGTTTCCGGTGATGGATGCCAATAACGCAGTTAAGGTTTGCTGTAGCATAGCAATAGTATTAAAATTAAAAGTATCAAAAATTACAAATGGCTGGAGAGGGAAATAAAAAGGGAGTTACTCATTATGAGAGACTAAAAGTAAAAAAAAAAAATATCATTCAAAATTATTTACACGTTAATTATTTAAATGGATAGTTTGATGTAGTAATTGGTTAAAACGCAACCAAAGTATTTAAAATGCTGTATCAAATATTTAAATGTGGTATGTGATAAAAGGATATCTCAGTTAAGTAAAAGTCAACTTCAATTTTTTGCCAGTATCGTGCAACCATTAAGCTAACATTTTGTTATTACCTTTTAATCTTATTTACTAAAATAATACACCTTTTAAATTTTATGTTCAAATATTTTCTTGCAAAAAATATCAATTTTAATTTAATTAATAGAGATGCTATTTGTGTATCAGATGCAATTAGTGAAAACAATCCGCATTATCACAACGAAATAGTTACTGTTGGTTTGGAGCCATTAGTGGCATTTTATAAATCATTATTCGTTTAAAAATAAAGTTTTAGAAAATTTATTTATGCTACAAAAGTAGAAGTAGAGCATTAAACAGTGCTTATATATTAAAAGTTGATAAAATACTGCTGCGTATATTTTAGTAAATAACATAATAACACAATGCTTATCTATAGATTGCAATTAACTTAACCAAAAATGGATTACAAATATTACTGTAAATTTACAGTCGCTTTTAAAACAGCGTATCATCATTAAGAAAAAAATATGGAAAAAAATAGTATGGAAAAAGTTCATTGTTTAATAATTGGTTCTGGTCCGGCGGGTTATACTGCTGCTATTTATGCAAGCCGGGCAGGTTTAAAGCCCGTTTTATATCAAGGTATTCAGCCAGGTGGTCAGTTAACAATAACTACCGAAGTGGAGAATTATCCTGGCTACCCTGAAGGAATACAGGGTCCGGATATGATGGTAAATTTTGAGAATCAGGCAAAAAGAATGGGTACAGATATTAGGTACGGTTTGGCAACTAAAGTAGATTTTTCTAAACAACCATATAGAATAGAAATTGATGAAGAAAAATGGATTGAAGCAGATGCAGTCATTATTTCTACAGGTGCATCGGCAAAATGGTTAGGCATTGAAAGTGAACAAAGATTGAATGGTTATGGCGTAAGTGCCTGTGCAGTCTGCGATGGATTTTTCTTTAAAACAAAGGAAGTTGCCATCGTTGGTGCAGGAGATACGGCCGCAGAAGAAGCGTTGTACTTAAGTAATATTTGTTCGCAGGTACACATGATTGTTAGAAAGGGTGAAATGAAAGCCAGCAAAGTAATGCAGACAAGGGTGTTAAATACAAAGAATATAACAGTGTATTGGCACAGTGAAACTGATGAAATTTTAGGCGAGAAAAAAGTGGAGGCGGTACGAATTAAAAATAATCAGACAGGTGAAAAAAAGGAGATTCCTGTCAGTGCTTTTTTTGTAGCAATAGGTCATCATCCCAACAGCGATATTTTTAAAGATTGGTTAATTATGGATGAAGCTGGGTATATTACCACCATACCAGGTACTTCTAAAACCAATATTGAAGGTGTGTTTGCCTCAGGAGATGTGCAGGATAAAATTTACCGGCAGGCCGTAACAGCAGCCGGTAGCGGCTGTATAGCTGCGTTGGACGCAGAAAGATATTTGGGTGCAAAATATGCACATCAGTAAATTTGTAAATACTTTTTAACTTTCTTAGTGTCTTTTATTAATTACCTTATTTTTTTATATTTAATGTTAACCATTCATTTACACAGTTTAATATTTCATTCTTTTCATGGAATGTTTAAAGAAGAAAAGGTATTGGGTAATGATTTTGAGGTAAATATGGATGTATCATTTGAAAGTCAGGAAAAAATTACAAGGCTCAAGCAATCTGTTGACTATGTTTCTTTACATGCACTTATAAAAGAAGTGATGGATAAACCAACACCTATGCTTGAAACAGTAGTTCAGGAACTTGCTGAAAGAGTAAAATTGTTTGATGAAAAAATAAAAGCAGTTTCTGTAAGCATAAAAAAGTTAAATCCACCCATAGGTAATTTTCAAGGAACGGTTGGCGTTAGTTACTCTACAAAGTTTTAGTTATGAAGGCTTTATTAATACTTTTATTTTCTCTACTTTTTTATATCAAAGTATCCTCTCAGGATATTATTGCCTTAACAAAAGAGGCAAATCGCCTTGAATCACTTCCGGATGAAAATGCTGCTTTTAATAAATTTAAAGAGATATTAAAAGTACAGCCAACTAATATGTATGCCCTTAATAAATGTAGCGAATTGTGTAGCAGAATAGGAAAGCGGCAAATTGATAAAAGAGTAATAAATGATTATTATGCAGCAGCTAAAACCTATGCTGGTATTGCATTAAAAATTGATTCTAACAACGCTGAAGCTAATTGTGTAATGGCCATTGCATTGGGTAGAGGTTCCTTAAATAAAAGTGGAAAAGAAAAAATAATTTCTGCCAGAGAAATTAAGATTTATGTAGACAGATCAATCAAAAATGATCCTAAAAATTTTAAAGCATGGCATGTATTGGGAAGATGGAATTACGAATTAAGTAATCTCAACTTTATTGAGCGTGGTGCAGCTAAACTTTTGTATGGCAGTATTCCCGAAGGTTCTGTTAAAAATGCTATTATGGCTTTTGAAAAATCAAACAATATTTCAGATGGATTTATTTTAAACTATCTCGAACTGGCAAAAGCATATAATAAAAATGATGAAAAAAATAAAGCTATTAATACCCTCAATAAAATGCTTTTACTACCAAACCATACAGAAGATGATCCTGCCATTAAAGAGGATGGAAAAAGATTATTAAAAGAAATTCAGTAAAAAATAAAAGCAGTTTTTAACTAGTCGGGAACTTATTTAAATTTTTACTTTTTACTGGCAACATAAATTAAAAATTGCAGTATTCGCAAATATTTACTTAGTATATCTTTAAAAATTAAAATTAGAATATGATAAAAAAAAGTCTCTTTTTTTCTATGTTATGTGTGCTGTCATTTACAGTATTGGCACAAGATGAAACGTTGGAAACCAATTATGATCCACATGCTTTATTCTCTCCGTTATTTTATCCAACGGGCGAAACTATTACAAGATCCGCCAATGGTGAGCCAAATGTTGGTTACTGGCAAAACAAGGCTGATTATCAAATAACAGCTTCACTAAACGATATAACTCACCAAATATTAGGAACCGTTACAATTACTTATAAAAATAATAGTCCACATGCATTGCCATTTTTGTGGTTGCAGCTAGATCAAAATTTATATAGTAAAGATAGTAGGGGACAAGCACGGATGCCGGTTAATAGCCGTAGTCGTTATGGGGATGCAAAAAGTGGTTTTAATGGTGGTAATACTATTAACAACGTTAAAATAAATGAGGCAATTGCCAATTATATAATTACTGATACTAGAATGCAAATACGTTTGACTAAACCTTTAAAGGCTAACGGCGAGGTTGTTACAATTAAAATAGACTTTGCATTTATTTTACCAGAATATGGAGCAGACAGGTGTGGTATTTTAAAAACTAACAATGGTGAAATATTTGCTGTTGCCCAATGGTATCCACGTATGTGTGTATTTGATGAAGTTCAGGGATGGAATACAGCTCCCTATTTAGGGCCAAGCGAATTTTATCTGGAATATGGTGATTTTGATTTTTCTATTACTGCTCCTGCAACTCATATTGTTGTAGCGAGTGGTGAATTACAAAATCCTGCAGAAGTTTTAACTCCAATACAAAATGAAAGATTTTCTGCTGCAAAGAAAAGTAATAAAACAATCACGATACGGTCAGAAAAAGAAGTCACAGATCCATCATCAAGACCGAAAGTAAATACCCTTACCTGGCATTATAAAATCACCAATGCAAGAGATGTATCCTGGGCTTCGTCAAAAGCATTTATTTGGGATGCGGCAAAAATAAATTTACCAAGCGGAAAAACGGCGCTGGCCATGAGTGTTTATCCTGCCGAAAGCAAAGGGGACAAAGCATGGGGAAGAGCAACTGAGTACACTAAAAATAGCATTGAAAATTACAGTAAAAGATGGCTTGAATTTCCTTACCCTGTAGCTACCAATGTAGCAAGTAATGTTGGCGGTATGGAATATCCCGGTATTGTTTTTTGTGGATGGAAAGCTACTGAAGACGGGCTTTTTGGTGTTACCGATCATGAATTTGGCCATACCTGGTTTCCGATGATTGTTGGCAGTAACGAACGAAAATATGGCTGGATGGATGAAGGCTTTAACACATTTATTAATTCGCTTGCGCATGATGATTTTAATAAAGGAGAATACAAGGAAAGCCCCAAAAATATGGAGCAAATGGCGCAATACATGTTTAATGCTAACAGTGAAGCCATTTTAAATACACCTGATGCAATGCGAGAAGCAAACATTGGCACCGCTTTATATTTTAAACCTGGCTATGGCTTAGAATTATTGCGCAATGAAATTTTAGGAGCAGACAGATTTGATTATGCTTTTAAAATGTACATACAACGCTGGGCTTACAAACACCCAACCCCCTGGGATTTTTTTAGAACAATAGACAATGTTGCCGGAGAAGATCTCAGTTGGTTTTGGAAGGGCTGGTTTCTTGAAAATTATAAGTTAGACCAGGCTATTGAGTCTGTAAAATATGAAAAAGATATTGTAGCCGATGGTGCAATAGTAACCATTGCAAATTTAGACCAAATGGCCATGCCTGTAACACTTGTTTATGAAACTGTAAGTGGTAAAAAAGGTATGATAAAATTACCTGTAGAAGTTTGGAATAATACAAAGATTTGGAAAATAAAATTACCAACTACTGAAAAATTAGTTAGTGTAATGATAGACCCAAATAAGATTTTTCCAGATATTAATTTTGCCAACAACAGCTGGAAAGCAAATTAAAGTAACTAGACTTTACAAAAAAGCTGACATCTTTCAAAGATGTCAGCTTTTTGCTTTTAAATAAGTTATTTAATTAGCATTAAAAACAATTACCGGAAACAAAATTTATAGAACGATTTTGGTTTTCCACTTACCACTTTTTAAGAATGTAAATGATAGTATGAAAATAATACTCCAATAAATTAGTTCATTACTCCAAGCTATGGTAAGAGAAATGTAATTTACTTTCATAAATATCCAAGTGTAAATTAAGTAACCTGTTATAGCGATTATTTCAATCACCAAATTCACTTTTGTTTTACCTGTTCCCGTTACGCCATTAAGCCAGATATTGGCAATGCTCATAATTAGTAAACCAATACTCACCATCCTTATTACTGGTATGCCTTCAGCCACAAACTCTTTTCCCTGGCCAAATAAACCAAAAAATATCCCTGGAAAAATATTGACAAGCAAACACATACAACAACAAAGTGCAAAGCTCCACAGCATAATCCTGTTGATGGCATCCAATACTTTATCTTCTCTTTTTTGTCCCATTAAATTACTTACCATCACATTGCAGGTACCGGCAAAAGCCCAAACAAAAACGCCGGTTAAACCAAAAACATTTCGCATTGTATTGCTGATAGCTTTAGCAGTTTGATCGTGCAAGGCTTCTATAAAAATAAAAAATACCAACCAAGTTGTAACGCTGATCACATATTGCACAATTAGCGGAGTAGATATTCGGATAATTTCTTTGGTGGTAGCTTTATCGTATTTAAAAGTAGTAAGTAAGGCATATTCCTTTTTTAAGCCGGTTTTGTACAACACCAATAACAAAATTAAAAATCCACTAGCTTCTGCAATTACAGAGGCCCAAGCCGCCCCATTAAATCCCATAGCGGGAAAACCAAAATGACCAAAAATCAATATGTAATCAAGAACTATATTTACAGATGCTTCTGCAATTGCCCCAATCATTAAATACTTGCTGTTAAGCGAAGCAACCAAAAAAGCATTTCCCATCTGAAACAAATATAAAAAAGGAAGCCCTATTATTCGAATGCGTAAAAATTGCATTTCCTGCGGGTATGCTTTGGGGTCTGCAACCTGTTTTAATATAAAAGGTGCAATAAACCAGGTTATTAATATACCTGCAGCAGCCAGTTGTAAACTAATACGCATTGATTGTGCCAGAATAGTTTTAAAAGCGCCGGTATTATCACCTCCTGCATACCGTGAAAATTCAGATTGTAAACCATTATTAAGTCCGTTGCCGGCAACCGCAAAAATTAAATAAAACACGCCGGTAATACCCGCATTACCCAATGCCTCTGTACTAAGATTACCTAAAAAAATGCTATTTGTAAGCATATTTAATTGCGGAATAATAATAGCAAGTGTGATCGGCAGCGCTATCGAAAGTATTTGTCTGTTGTTTACCTGAACTTTTAAATCTTTAATTGGTGTTGTTACTTCCATAAGTTGGCAAATTTATCTTATTTTGCCAGCCTAAACATACATTTTGAATTCATCTTTTAATATATTAACCCCAAGAGTCGATACTTTACAGAGCAGTTTATTGATAGAGATCAGCGAGCAGGGTATTTCGTACGTTGCCATCAACGAATTAAATGCCTGTATAGCTTTGTCGGCTTATCATTTTGATACAAACACTACTAATAACCAGGTAGCTAATTTTCTAAAAGATATTTTTGCTGTTCAACCATTTTTACAGCAGTCCTTTAAAAAAATAAGTTTCGTGTATGCATTTGCAGAGGCAGAACTGGTACCTCAGCAGTTTATGAATATTGCTTCCAGCAAAGAAATATTAAACCTTATTTATGGGGATACATCTGACCGTATTGTACGCAATGATATCATGAACAGCCATAACTTAAACAACATTTATGGAGTGCCAAAACAAGTTGATTCTGTAATTGCAAATTTGTTTCCACAGGCAAACCACTCCCATCTGTATACGTTATTGCCCAATGTAAATAAAGTGACCAATAATCAATTGTATAGTATTTTTAGCACCACGCATGTAACACTTCAATTATTTAAAGATGAAAAATTGCAATTAATAAAGCGATTTAATTACAAAGGTCCGGAAGATGCAATTTATCATATTTTAAATGCCTGCCAGTGTTTTCAAGTACCTGTAAATGAAACTACTATCGTACTAAATGGTATGATTGATGCCGAATCTGTTTTATACAATGAAGTATATAAATATTTTTTACAACCCAAGTTTGGCGTATTACCGGATCAATTCACTTACAGCGAAGACATAGTAAAATACCCGCCACATTATTTCACTCACTTATTTGAATTAGCAGCATGCGTATAATTAGTGGTATACACGGAGGCCGAAAAATTAACCCTCCCGCAAATATGCCTTACACAAGGCCAACAACAGACATTGCAAAAGAGGGACTTTTTAATATAATTCAAAATAACTTTGATATTGAGTCATTAAAAACGCTTGATCTTTTTGGTGGTACCGGAAGTATTAGTTACGAATTGGCCAGTAGGGGAGCTCAGGATCTTACCATTGTCGAGAAGGATACTAACATGCATGACTTTATAAAAAAAACGGCTCAATTATTAAATCTTCAAAATTTTAAAATCATAAAGTCTGAAGTATTTAAATTTATAGAAGAATGTACTGAGCAATACGATTTTATTTTTGCAGGGCCGCCATATGCAATGGGAACTATTGACGATTTACCAAAAAAAATATTTGAAAAAAAGTTTTTAAATAAAAATGGCTGGTTTGTATTAGAGCATACACCTAGAAACGATTATAAAAAATTTGAATATTATCATTCTGAACGTAACTACGGAACTACAATCTTCTCTATCTTTATAATGTAAACTGCTAACTACTGCTTTAGTTCATTTGTTTACCTGTTTTAGATTATTTATGAATTGTTCTAATCTTACAACCGGAAATGAAAAAAAAAGACATAAGAAAAGTGTACAAAGAAAAGTGCCTGCAGCTTTCTTTAGCTCAAATAGAAAAGATGAGCGACTTGATGTTGATACAGTTTCAAAAAATAGTAATTGATATTCCATCCCTAATAATGACCTATTCGCCAATAAAAAAATGGAACGAATTTGATCCACAGGCGATAACGGATTATTGCTATTTTAAAAATCCAGAGCAGCAGCTTTTTTATCCATTAATGGTAGAAGATGATGACCATCATTGTGAAATGCGGGCTGTTATTGTAGATGATAATACTTTTTTTGAAACAAATAAATATGGTTTTGAAGAGCCAGTGGATGGAATAGATATGATTCCTACAGAAATAGATACGGTTATAATTCCACTGCTAAGTTTTGATAAAAAAGGAAACAGAGTTGGCTGTGAGAAAGGGTCCTATGATAATTTTTTAAAACGATGCAGAAAAGACTGTATTAAAATTGGGTTTAGTTATTTTGATGCAGTTGAAAAAATTGAAGATGTAAATCAAGATGATATTAAATTAGATTTTTGTATTACACCTGAACGGATTTTTTCATTTTAAAACATAAAATTATTTACCATTGCTAAAGAGTTTCCGATACCTATTTTTACCATTTTCATTTTTGTATGCTGCCATTTTATTTATAAGAAACAAGTTATTTGATTATGACTATCTGAAATCTTCCTCCTTTAATTTTCCTATTATTTGCGTTGGTAACCTTGCTGTAGGCGGAACAGGAAAAACACCGATGGTGGAATACCTATTGCGAATTTTAAAAAATGATTATGCTATCGCTACACTTAGCCGTGGATATAAAAGAAAAACAAAAGGCTTTGGTATAGCAAATAAAGATACCACCGCACTTGATATTGGTGACGAGCCAATGCAATTTCATTTAAAATTTCCAGATGTTACCGTGGCTGTAGGTGAAGAACGGCTTGTTGCCATTCCTCAATTATTACATGAAAGACCGCTTACAAAAGTGATTGTTTTAGATGACGCTTTTCAACATCGCCAGGTAAGAGCAGGGCTAAATATTTTATTGACTGATTATACCAACCTGTATACAAGAGATTTTTTATTACCTGCAGGGGATTTAAGAGATTTGAAAAAAAGTGCAGTCAGGGCAGATATCATTATTGTAACTAAATGCAAACATAACCTGAGCGAAGAAGAAAGATATCTTATTATTAAGGAATTAAATCCAGGTAGCCATCAGCAGGTATTTTTTACTGAAATATTATATACACATCCATATCATCTTTTTACAAAAAGAGAAACCAATTTATCTAACAGCACAGATATTTTACTTGTATGCGGAATTGCCAATCCAAAGCCGCTAAAAGATTTCTTAACTGGACATGTTCGTACTTATGATATGTTGCGCTATCCAGATCATCATATTTTTAATAGTGATGACCTGGCAGAAATTAAAAATCAATTTAATAAAAATCAGTCTTCAAAAAAAATAATTTTAACAACAGAAAAAGATGGCGTTCGGCTTAAAAAATTTGAACCAGAGTTGAAAGATTTTCCTGTGTATGTATTGCCAATACAGCATTCATTTATCTTTAATGACGCAGAAAGATTTTGCGATATTGTAATTGATTTTATCAGTTCTTTTAACAAAAAAAATACATAACAAAATTAATAGAAGTAGGTGCCAGTTATTTTGCGACTGCAATTTTAACTTTTTTATTTTTTATTTTTTCATCCTTTATCAACTCTAATACTTCACCTACTTTTAATTTACGGACAGCTACAAAAGAGAAAAAATCTTTTACTTCAATTAAACCAATATCATCTTTTTTTAGTAATCCTTTGTTTGATAAAAAGCCAACAATATCAATTTTATTAACCTTATCTTTTTTACCAGCGGCAATAAATAACGTTGACCATTTTGGTTTTTCAGGCAATTCTATTCTTTCAGGCAATTCAATTGCTTCTACCTTTCCCGTTATGTATTTGGGTAGTTTTTCTTCTTCAGATAAAATCAAAACTGATTTACCGCCGGCTTCCATACGAGCCGTTCTTCCATTGCGATGGGTATATACATCTTCTGTTGCAGGTAAATGGTAATGAATGATGTATTTAATGTCTGGAATATCTAACCCCCTTGAAGCTAGATCCGTTGTAACCAATACATTCGAAGTGCCGTTTTTAAATTTACACATAGCACTTTCCCTTTCCTGTTGTTCCATTCCGCCATGATAAAATACATTTACTATTCCTTTATCTTTTAATAAACTACTTGTTCGCTCAACAGACTCTCTGTGGTTGCAAAATACGATCATTGATTTATTGCCAATTGAGCAAATTAATCTAAAGAGTGTTTCAGATTTATCTTTTTCAAGCGAAAAAACAGTTCTTACAACTAGTTCATCTTCTTCAGTTTTTTGAAGTGAAAATAAAAAGTCAAGCCTCACAGGTGATGTAATTCCGATAAAATCTGGAATTCTTACCGTTTCAGTTGCTGATGTCAAAATTCTTTTTTTAATAGCAGAAAGTGAGCCAATAATAAAGGCTATTTCTTCCTGAAAACCAAGCTCCAGTGATTTATCAAATTCATCCAGCACCAATGTGGTAATTTCTTCTAAAGCAAAATTATTGCGACGAATATGGTCTGCAACTCTACCAGGGGTTCCAATAATAAGGGCAGGGGATTGAACAAGATTATTTTCTTCTGTTTCTCTTTTATGTCCACCATAGCAACAGGTAACTTTATAGCCCGTTGCCATTTTTCTAAATACTTCATCAATTTGTATTGCTAGCTCCCTCGAAGGAACCAAAATTAAAGCCTGTACTTTTTTACTATCCTTTGTAAATAATTGTATAATTGGTAACAAAAAAGCCAGTGTTTTTCCAGAACCTGTGGAAGACAATAATATCACATTGTTATTTTCTTCATTGGCTTTTAAAGATGCATGTTGCATTTCATTAAGCTCCTTTATTTGTAAATTGGCTAGTATCTTATCTATTGGTATATTAGTATGTTGCATCTTGGTAAAAATAGTGTTTGTAGAAGTAAGCACAAAAAAAGAGAATGGATGTACATTCTCTTTTTTAAAAAACTATTTCTTTTTGATCAATTAATCGTACAATTAATACGAAACTTACAGCCATTTGTGCCAGGTGTAAATATAAAATTACCCACTTCATTGGGTCGGCCAGACGCTTTTAAAATAATATTTTGCTGGCCAGCAGTTATAAATGTTCCTGAAGCAATAAAAATTATTCCATTCGATGTATTACTAACAATTGTATAGTTACCCGGAGTGATAACAGTAGCTTTAATAGTAACTGAACAAGTCGAATCTAAAGAATTACCCAATATGTAATAACCAGAAATTATAGGAGTTGTACAACTATCAGGAGTGCCATTTAAAGTATATTGAGCGATGTTACTATTTGTGGCGTTTTCTGAAAATGTAATTGTAAAAGAGCATCCCTGAGAACCTGGAATATAATAAAAAGTACCAGCTGTAACAGGGGTTCCAATACCGATTAAAGTAATAGTTTTTTCACCGGTTGACGTAAAGTTACCAGAACCGCCAAATAATATACCATTAATGTTTGCTGTTGCAATTGAATAAGTACCAATAGAATCTACAGTAACCCTCACTTCTACAGTATTCAATAAAGTAAGAATTGTGCCTTTATTATAAGGGCCCTTAAGGTGCGTTGCGGAGCAGGTTCCATTAGTTTGTGAAAAAGAAAATTTAGCTGTGCCGCCACTTGTGCCAGCTATTTTTAAAATAATATCTTGAAAATTCAATTCTTTTTGACAAGAAATAAAAGCAATCGAACTGCAAAAAGATGTTAAAATGAATAATAATTTTTTAATCATGGGATATTTTTGGAGGATATTTTTATTTCTTGTTATAAAAACATTTTGTTAATTTAAATGTATAAGTAATTGATTACCAACTTAAATATCAGTTCTTTTAAATATTAATAAAAATTAATCTTTATATATTTATGATATATATATTATTTATTCTGTTACAAATAATTAAATATTGGCAAAGTCTTTGTTATAGAAATTGAAGAACCTTAAAGTAAAACGGTCAATTGCTATGTTTATTATTACAAACGCAACTAAAATACATGATATATGAAAGTATCATTCTATAAATCTTCATTGTCTTTAAATATGAAGGCTTTCCGATTTTTATTTTTTTTATTATTTGCTATTTTTTCTTGTGTCCTATATATATACTATGTACACTTGTTAAAATTTAGAACTTAATGAAAAATGTCCCTTTTAAAAATTCTCAAATCCTTAATTTATTATTTATACGATCCTTAATTTATTATTTATACGATTAGTGGTTACCATCCTTCTTTCTAAAAATAATAATAGCGTTTAGGAATTTTTAATCTTTTTACAGCATATTCTTTCCCATATATTTTATCTTCTTTTGATGGCCGCCCACCAACTATCATGATTTTCTACACAACTATGCACTTCATATTTTTTAATACACTACATACATTCATCCAAACGAGCCCATTGTGCCACAACACTTTTTGTTGTTATCTTAGTGTAGGATATATTCATAACAACATCTCCGCCATTTAATATAAAATCTATCTTATGCTTTTTAACACTTTCAAGACATTGCTTGCAGGCTAATACACTTTGCTTTTGCAGATAAATGCACATAAGCAATAGCAGAAGACATTAAAAATTTACTTCTTGTAATCATAAATAAATAATAAGTTTAGACAATAATTTGCCAGATCTGTGATTTCTTATTTTTGATATTTGAGGCCTTTCCGGTTGTGAAATATTATTTTGGTTGTGAATATTTTGATTGATTGAATTAACAAAGAATTCAGGTTTAGAAAATTGTAACAAATTGAAAGAAATCAGACATCATACATCCAACATCAGAAATAAAAACAGCTATTTCTTTTCAACAGCTTTAACAATCCATCTATTTACCATATTGTATTTTCCTTCCAAAACTATTTTATAAAAATCAAAAGGTATGTTTTTAATATCAAGCAATGCTTCGTTTTTACTAACGGGTACTTCAGCCATTAATACATACACATCTTTTCCTCCAGTTTTAAAATTATTAGTAGTAGTTAACCATACTTTCACCGTTCCGGTTGTGTCAACTGCCTTCCAGTTAACGGCAATAGAATTTTGTATAAGATTTACATCGGGACTTATTACAGAAAGCTTTCCTGTAAAAGGTATTCCATCTAATTCTCTTTGAGTTTCCATTGGAATATTTACTTGCATAAACCGCATAACAGAAGGTAAAATATCTACTATACCTGGCTGAAACAATTTGCTGTAAATATTTAATTTTGGTGCATTGGTTGCAATCCAGGTGTTTCTTTCGCGGGGGGACTGTCCTCCATGATCTCTGCCATCTTTTGCTGTTCTGCCATGATCGGTTGTTATTACCATCATCCAGTCTTCCTTATATTTTTTTTCACGGTATTGTATTGCAGTTAAAATTTTTCCCACCTGATTATCTACATATTCAACGGCTGTATAAAATTGTTTGCTAT
>JANXSK010000106.1 GCA_025352695.1 Ferruginibacter sp.
GCAGGTATCGTATTGGGTAAAGTGGCTGACTTATTCAGCATGGTGTTTCAATGTATTGGAACATGAAATTAAAAATGCGATTGGCTTGGTGGAGGAAAAAAAATTGAAAAAATATCAGGGCTTCTTAATCAGCAGACCCTATTTAAATGTCATTAATAATTTAGAAGAAAAATTATCTCTTCGAATCATAAATTATTCACAACAATTTACCTAATTTTCAACATTCTAGTAAACTCTTCAGGTTAATTATAAGGTTGGTAAAGCCTAAAATTCGTTATTTTCAATTTTTCGATACCATCTTTTATGCAACAACAATTTACTCCCCAACAATCATTGCCCAAAGCCAAATATTACTGTTCCTATCAGGAGCGCTGCCACAGCGAAGTAAAAGAAAAATTATATGGCTTTGGTTTAAATAAAAACGAATCGGATCAAATCATCAGCACCCTTATTGAAGAAAATTATTTAAATGAAGAACGCTTTGCAATTATGTATGCAGAAGGGCACTTTCGAACGAAACACTGGGGTAGAGTGAAAATAAAATACGAGTTGAAGAAAAAAATGGTGAGCGACTATTGTATAAAAAAAGCACTCTCATCCCTTGACGATACTGCATATGCAAAAACATTGGAACGACTTACAGCGCTAAAATTAAAAACGCTTAAAAGTGAAAAGAACTTGTTTGTAAGAAAAAGAAAGTTACAAGATCACTTATTACAAAAAGGATTTGAAAGTGATTTGGTAAGAGAAATTGTAAATAAAAACTGATATTATTTAAGAGCAATTAAAAATAAACATTACAGCTTTTGCCACTTAGGAACCAATAAAATTTTTAAGCCTTTTAAATTCTTTTTTAGATCGGGAGATAAATAACTGGGATAATGAAGATGAAACTTTTTTTATAAACCGTATAAAAACAGACTGGTGCATTTTTCTTGTTTGTATTAAGATTGACTTATAAAAATACAAACGTATCAATGCCCTGTCAAGAGTAGTTTTTCGCAAATGCAACACCGTATTTCCCGAAGAAACATTTTAAACCAATACTACTTTATTTATTAAATTTAAAGTCTTTTTAATTTGATATTATGCTTTTTTAAAAATGGCATCATCAATAAAAGGTTGATTTCTTAAACGCTTTCCTGTTGCTTTAAAAATAGCGTTGGCAACAGCTCCGCCTGTTGGGGGCAGCGCCGGTTCGCCAAGCCCCGTTGGATCAATCCCGTTATCTATAAAATGGACTTCAATTGCCGGTATCTCTTTCATCCGGATTAGTCTATAAGTACTAAAATTCTTTTGGTCCGTTGCCCCATTAGTGAAGGTAAGTTTGCTATACATGGCATGTCCGAAACCATCTGTAATGCCTCCCATTACCTGTTGCCGTGATCCACTTAAATTAATTACCTGTCCGCAATCTGCCACTGAAATAATTTTTTTTACCACAGGTTTTCCTGCCTGTAGTATCACTTCGCAAACCTGCGCCACATAAGATTGGTGTGAAAAATAAACACTAAAGCCCTGAAAAACCCCAGGCTTTTTTCCCCATGCAGATTTTTCGGCGACTGTTTTTATTACAGTTTCCATTCTGCCAATATCATATTTAATAGCTCCCACTGGTGCTGTTCTTGCTTTAGCCAATAACGCTAACCTAAATTGTAAAGGATCTTTACCGGCAGCTTCTGCCACTTCATCAATAAATGCCTGTTCTGCAAAACCCAAAAAATTAGTGATGGGTGCCCGCCATGCGCCGGTTGTAATGGGTGATTTATGTTCGACGGAATCAATTAGTAAATGCTCCACAGCGCCGGAAGGAAAATTATCCTCCCGCATAGGATTGCCCGAATTGATACCAACACCTCTACATTTATAACCCACCAAATTACCTGCTGTATCCAATGCTGCTTCAAAACGATAGCGCACTGCCGGCCGATAACTGCCTCCAGCAATGTCGTCTTCTCTTGTCCAAATCACTTTTACCGGTGCTTTTATAACACTTGATAATTCCGCAGCCTCCAGCACATAATCAAATTTAAGTCTACGGCCAAAACCGCCGCCAAGTCTTGTAATTTCTACCGTTATCTTATCTTCAGGTATCCCTAATAATTTTGCAGTGGCGGCACGGGCACTTGCCGGGGTTTGGGTAGGTCCAACCAACTCTACTCCATCAGGTCTAACATGTGCAAAAAAATTCATTGGCTCCAGTGGCGCATGCGATAAAAATGGACATTGATATTCACTTTTAATTATTTTAGCTGCCGTTTTAAAAGCTGTTTCCACGTCACCATTTTTTCTCCGAACCTCCGGTGTTCCGCTAACCAGCAGATCAGCAAATATTTTATTATGGTCGGCGGTGCTTTCAATTGCACCTTCATATTCGTATTCAATTTTTAGCAGTTTTCTCGCCTTGTTTACCTGCCAGGTCGATTTACCAACTACCGCTACATTATTTTTAAAAACTACTACATCTACAATTCCAGCTATTGCTTTGGCTGCAACACTATCAACCGATTTTATTTTGGTACCAAAAGCCTGCGGTCGTTGAATTACGGCAAATAACATTCCTTCTCTGTAGAAATCCAAACCAAATAGTGGCTTGCCGGTTACAATATCTTTATTGGCTACATTGTTTACGGCTGTGCCGATGATCTTAAAATCCTTTCGGTCTTTTAGCTTTACCTCTTTTGGAACAGACAATTTAGATGCTTGCTCCGCCAGTTCGCCAAAGCCCAGTTTTTTACCCGATTTTGAATGTATAACAAACCCGTTACTTGCAGTACATTCTTCTATTGGTACCGCCCATTGCAAGGCTGCTGCCTGTATCAGCATATACCTTGCGGTAGCGCCGGCAGTTCTTAATTTTTTCCAGGAATGAGGTATAGCACCACTGCCTCCAGTAAGTTGGCGATCAAAGTTTTTGGTATCAAGTGGTGCTTGTAACACTTTTATTTTTGTCCAGTCGGCATCCAGTTCTTCTGCTACAATCATGGGGAAGGAAGTCATTATATTTTGACCTAACTCAGGATTGGGGGATAATATTGTAATTGTACCATCCGCTGCAATGGAGAGATAACTATTAAAACCAAGGCTTCCAGCAAAAGGAATTTTATTAATTAAAGCAGGCGTTTCTGATGCTGCACTAAACCAGCTAAAACCAAGTAGCAAGCCTCCTCCTGCAAGGGTAGTTACTTTTAAAAAATCTCTTCTGGTAGTAGATGATGACTTTTGCATACAAATCAAATTTTAGTGCTGGCTAATTTTACGGCTTCCTTAATGCGGTGATAGGCGCAACAACGGCAAATATTACCTTGCATAGCGTCTTCAATTTCTGTATCTGTGGGGTGAGGTTTTCTTTTTAAAAATGCTGCAGCTGTCATAATCTGACCAGCCTGACAGTAACCACATTGTGGTACATCAACTTCAATCCATGCCAATTGCAGGGGATGATTGCCATTTACTGAAAGCCCTTCAATGGTAGTGATAGCAGCGGTTTTAATTGCTGAAACTGGCAGGGAACAAGACCTAACTGCAGTTCCATTCATGTGAACAGTACAAGCACCGCATTGCGCAATACCACAGCCAAACTTGGCACCTACCAAACCCATGTGATCCCTTAGAACCCATAACAATGGCGTATCTGCATCAACATCTGCAGTTTGGGGTTTGCCATTTATTTGAAGTTTATAAACAGGCATTATTATTAAAGTTTAATTATTTTAAAGTTAAGCAATTTCTTCTTTGTACTAATGAACTGCTGAGCAAGCTCACAATTTTAACAATTTAGCCATTAAAAGTGTTCACTTACAAAGAGTGCCTTCTAGTAAATGAATAAGAAATTAAATATATTAATAAACACGAAACCCCTTTTAAGGCAAAAAATTATTCCCTGATATGATAAGCCTTTGGTTGTACAAATGCCCTGATACCCTGGTAAGATAAAGTAGCTCCAAAGCCGGATTGCTTTCTGCCTGACCACGGTAAATTAGCACTCACTCTATCGCAGCAATTCCAATAAACAGTACCGGTTTGCATTTCGTTCATTACTGCCTCTGCCCGTACAAAGCTTTTTGAATATACGGATGCTGTAAGGCCATAAGTAGTGTCCTGCATTAATTGTATTGCTTCTGCATCGTCCTTTACTTTTTGTATACCAACCACAGGCCCAAAAGATTCTTCGGTCATCACTTTCATGGCATGGTTTACATTGATCAAAACTGTTGGCTCAAAATAATAGCCTTTGCCTGATGGAATTTTTCCACCACTCATAACGGATGCTCCAAGATTTATGGCGTCATCAACCTGATTAGATAAAAATGCCTGTTGCTCTTTTCTGCTCAACGGACCGATATCTGTGGTCTTATCAAGCGGATCTCCAATCGTCAGTTTTTTACATTGCTCTACATAAGCTTTTACAAAGGCATCGTACACTTTTTCCTGCACGTAAATTCTTTCAACAGCGCAACAGCTTTGGCCACTGTTATACACAACACCTTCCAATGCATCGCCTGCCGTCTTCTCAATATTTTCCACGTCATCCATTACATACAATGGGTCTTTACCTCCCAACTCCAGTTGACAGGGCACCATTTTGCCAGCCACTTTTTCAGCAATGTATTTTCCGGTACGGTAACTGCCGGTAAAGAAATATCCGTTAAGCGGTAACAGCAATAACTCTTCTCCTACCTGCCCTCTGCCAATGGCTGTTTGAAAACAATTTTCAGGAACACCAGCCTTGTATAAGAGCGCTTCAATATGTAACCCGGTTAGTGTAGCGTATTCTGAAGGTTTATAAAAAACAGCATTGCCGCCAATTAATGCAGGAATAAAAACATTTACGCCCACTAAAAAAGGATAGTTCCAGGCAGAGATATTTGCGATTACTCCTAAAGGTTCGTACACAATTTTTTCTTTGGTAGCACCTTCTGTGGTGATCCATTCTTCTGCCAGATATTTTTCTGAATTGTCGATGAAGAATTTGATACGGCCACATGCACCATTCACTTCATTATAGGATTGTTGCAATGGCTTTCCCATTTCACTGGTAAGTGTGTTGGCCAGTTCGTCTTTATTTTCTTCCAGCAGATCATGAAATTTTTGGATCACTACCACTCTTTCTGCTACACTAACTTTTGCCCAGGCCTGCTGTCCTTTTTTAAGCAGTTCAAATTTTGCCTTTATTGTTTCTACAGTATCTTCTGCAACTTCAGTAATGATTGTTTCTGTTGCTGGGTTAATTATTTTCATGTTGGATTATTTATTGATTTTTTTATCTCTGATATAAACCTGTCCCTGATATTTTTTGTTGATGGCAATTCGCTTAAATGAAATTTGTACATCCTTTCGGGATGCCATTGAATGCCTAAAAAGAAGGGCTTGTTATTTTTATCTGCCCATTCCACTCCTTCTATTATTCCATCATCTGATTTACAATTAACTAATAATCCTTTACCCAAATTATTGATACATTGATGATGGGCACTGTTGGTGATGGTTCTGTCAACGCTTGCTATTTCGTTAAGCAACGTTGCAGGCACAATATTTATTCCATGCGCTTTATCCTGCTGCTCAAACTTGTGAATGCCGTTTGCTTCGGAGCCAATGTCTTGCGTTAAATTTCCTCCCAATACACAATTTACTAATTGCATGCCTCTGCAAACTGCAAGTACAGGAATATTATTTTGCTGGCTTTTTTCAAAAACCGCCATTTCAAATACATCTCTTTCTTCCTCAAAATATTGGGGTGCATTGGGATAATGGATAATGGTGCTATTATAAAATTTAGGATGCATATCAACCCCGCCAGATAATACAATACCATCAAAATTTTTGATGTTTTCAAGATCTGTATCAAGAGGCAACAAAGTAGTTATTTCTATAAGGTCATTGCCCTTTAGCCAACGCACATAGTTGCTGTGCTTTTCGTCTGTTCCGGTATAAGTTACACCAATTTTAATTATAAGTTCATTCATTACAACGCTTCTGTATACAATTGTTTAAAATCATTTCTTGTTACGGGCTTCGGATTATTTGGATGACAAAAATCTGCCAATGCAAGATCGCTCAACGTTTCTATATGTTCTTCTTTAACACCAATATCTCTGAGCCTTGTTGGTAACCCAAGTTGCTTATTTAATTCAAACAAATGGCTTATTACTGCTTCCCCCGTTGTTTCATTCAACTCCATTGTAAGTGCCATTCGTTTAAATTCAGTCTCCAAGCCCGGTGCATTAAAACGCATACCGTACGGCAGGTTTACCGCATTGGCCAAACCATGGTGCGTATCTAACAAAGAAGATAGTGGATGGGCAAGAGAATGCACTACGCCAAGTCCTTTTTGAAAAGCAACGGCGCCCATTAATGAAGCAATCATCATCTTACTTCTTGATGCCAAATCTGGTTTGTTTACAGCTTCAACAATTGATTCGTTTATTAGAGAAATTCCTTCCAAGGCAATACCCGCCGCCATTGGATGAAAGTTCTTTGCAATGTAAGCTTCCATGTTGTGCGTTAATGCATCCATGCCGGTTGCTGCGGTAATGAATGAAGGTAGTTCCATGGTCAGCAACGGATCGGCAAAAACAATTTTCGCCATAAGCTTAGGCGCAAATAAAATTCTTTTACGGTGTGTATCATCTTCCGAAATAATGGCGCTTCTTCCAACTTCACTTCCTGTGCCGCTTGTAGTTGGTACGGTAATAAAATAAGGTACAGCTTCTGTTACATATTGATCGCCACCAATTAAATCATCGTACTCAAATAAATCTCGGTGATGATTAATACGCAACACAATGGCTCGTGCCACATCCATTGCTGCACCACCGCCGATACCAATAATACAATCCCTGTCAGTTGCTTTGTAAGCATCGCCACCTTTTAACACATCACTTTTTACCGGGTTTTTATGAATGTCTGAAAACACTTCTACCGAAATTGATTTTGCAGTAAGACTTTCTTTTATTGCTTTAAAAAAACCCAAGCCACTTACCATGGGATCGGTAACCAATAATGGCCTGCTTAAACCATTTGCCAATAAATGAGCAGGCAATTCTTTTACTGCACCGGCACCAAAGCGAATAATTGTTGGAAAACTAAATTGTCTTATAGTATTAAAATCTGTCATAGTTTTTATTTTTTATGAAATACGGATGATACCAATTTAGTGGATCAACACCTATTTTTTATGATTGTTTTATTCCCTTTTTTTATTTGCATGATAAATTTTGAAAGCGTACCAAGTAGCTGAAAAAGTAAAAGAGTGCGATCCCGATAAAAGATCGGGACTGGCTGCCAATGAAGATTCACATTGCTGCTGTATTTGTTCGGTCAACAAAAACGTTTCAACGGCTTAACGGCAACACTTTTCTTTAAATTATTTCAAGGTATCTTTTCAACTCCCAATCTGTTACCACTTTTGAAAACTGCCGCCATTCCCATTCTCTTGTTGCCGTAAAATGTTCAACAAATGCTGCTCCAAATAGTTCTTCTGCAATGGGCGAAGTTTTCATTGCCTGTGTAGCATCCCACAAATTTTTAGGTAACGTTCCGTTTTTTTTATCTGCATAACCATTGCCTACTGTTGCTGGTGTTTTCAATTTCAGTTTATTATTAATGCCATACAAACCTGCAGCAAGGCAGGCTGCCATTGCCAGGTAAGGATTGCTGTCGCTACCAACTACCCTGGTTTCCAATCTTGTTGAACTGCTGCTGCTGGGCAATGCCCGCAATGCAGTTGTGCGGTTGTCAATTGCCCAAGTTAATGTTGTTGGTGCCCAGGCTCCTTCTACCAATCTTTTATAACTATTAACTGTTGGTGCAAACATAGGCAGTATAAAAGGCAGGCAAGCCAGTTGACCAGCCATATAACTTTCCATTAACGAACTGATTCCTGTTGCTTTATTTTTATCGTAAAAAAGATTTTGCTTTTTTGCTGTACTCCACAAGCTCTGGTGAACATGGCCACTACAACCGGGTAAACTTTCATTAAACTTGGCCATAAAAGTAGCGATCACACCATGGTTGTGAGCAATTTGTTTGGTGCCACTTTTAAAAAGTACGGCCCGGTCAGCGGCTTCCAATATTTCTGAATAAGTGATGGCAGCTTCGTAAACACCGGGGCCGGTTTCTGTATGCAACCCTTCGATGGGTACGCCAAACTTTTTCAGCAGTGTAAATAAGTCATTAAAATAATCATTCTTTTCTGCCGCTCTTTGTAAAGAATATCCAAACATGCCCTGCGTCATCGGTTTTGTATCCCGAAATTTTCCTGCATACAATTCTTCTGTATTGTCTACAAGATTAAACCATTCAAACTCCTGCGAAAAATAAGGCGTGTAGCCTTTATCACCAGCCTGCTTAATAATTTTTTTTAATAAACTGCGGGGACAAATATCCAAATCATTTCCTTTGCTATCTTTAAAATCTGCCAGGAAAAATGGCGTATCATTATCCCATGGAATCTGGCGGAAAGTATTTAAATCAATTGCTGCGGTTGCATCAGGATAGCCTGAATGCCAGCCCGTGTACTGGCTATTATCGTATGCCACATCTCCGGAATCCCACCCAAATACCACATTGCAAAAACCAAAGCCTTTTTCAACAATGGAAACAAATTTTTCATAGCTGATCATTTTGCCACGCAGAATTCCATCGATATCGGTAACAGCTAATTTTACTTTTTCCGTATTTTGTTCTGCTAGTAATTGCAGCACTTTATCCTTTGATAATGGTTGATTCGACATCTGTTTTTTGTTTTACAATAAAATGAAACCAAATATAAGCAA
>JANXSK010000127.1 GCA_025352695.1 Ferruginibacter sp.
TTAGTAATGCCGGCATCATCAGCAATTTTTGAAATTAATTCTGCTTTGTTCATAATTATATTTTTGAAATTTTATTAACCACAACAAATATAAAAGGTTTTTTATTGCAACAAAATTTTTTCTATGAAAATTTATACATAACAAATCGCTGAAAACCGCAAGGAACAAGGGATTGTGCGATTTATAAAAATATATTCTAAATCACCTTAACCTCTAAAATTGCTTGTAATGCAGTACTGTAGCGGCTTTTAGGTATTGTTAATTTGAAAACCAATACCCATGCAGTTTTAAGCTTAATATATGAAGTAATTATATTTAACTAAATGAAATAAATTGTTTTGCACAATTAGTTAATAACCTGCATTAAGGAGCGAAAAGCAACGAATTTATTACCCCATTTATCAAAAGATTTTTGACGCATACCATGCGAAAATTTTTCAATATATTGGTTGTACAAACTTTTACTTTCTGTTTTATATTGCACCGCATAAGTAGGTCCTTCAGCATCATCTGTTTCTAATAATTTCAATATGCCTGCTTCTGTAAAGCAGCCAGTTCCAATCATATCTGGTATATGCTCTTCTTTTAACCAAACCAACCATTGCTGTTGAATGGCTGTATCTATTTTTGAGGTTATGTTGTAAATGTACATAGCTTATTTAATTTTTAATTTCAACAAATACTGGGCAATGGTCACTGTGTTTTATATCCGGAAATATATCGGCATCTACCAATTGTTTTTTTAATGGTTCAGTAACAGTTATATAATCAATACGCCAACCTTTATTGTTTAACCTAACTGTAGGAAAACGCTGGCTCCACCAACTATAACGGTGTGGTTCCAGGTGAAACTCCCTGAATGTATCTACCCAGCCACTTGCCAAAAATTTAGTCATCCATTCCCGTTCCTGTGGTAAAAAGCCACTACTCTTTTTATTGCCTTTCGGATCATGAATATCTATTTCATTATGAGCAATATTATAATCGCCTACTAAAATAATTTTAGGACATTTCTTTTTTAGTGAAGTGAGGTATGTATGAAATTCATCGAGCCAAACATATTTAAATTGTTGCCTTTCTTCTCCACTTGTACCCGATGGAAAATAAGCATTGATTAAACGAATATCTCCAAAATCCAATTGTATTACCCTGCCTTCGTCATCGCTTAAATTATGGCCAGTACCATACACTACATTATCTGGTTTAATTTTTGAAAATACTGCAACACCGCTGTAGCCCTTTTTATTTGCACTAAACCAATGATGATGAAACCCAAGCTCGTCCAGTTGTTTATAATCCACATCGTCTTTAGTGGCCTTGGTTTCCTGCAGGCAAATAATATCTGCCGGATTGGTTTTAAGCCAATCAATAAATCCTTTTTTAATTGCGGCACGTATGCCATTTACATTGTAAGAAATGATGCGCATGAAATATGGATTTGGTTAATCGTTTGATGAATTGTATATAAAATTATTTTTTTACTTTTCCTCCTGCAGGGAAAGTGAAACCCAAACTTAAAACCATTTCATAGGTACCAAAAGTATGCTTTGCAGTACCTTCATAAATTTTTAAATTGGAATAACGGGCGTAATCAATTTTGTTAGAATATTCAAGGTAAACGTAGTTAAAAAAAGTAGTTCTTATGGCTGCTTCTGTACCTATGTTCCAACCTCCAAACTGAAAACCCTGCTTATTTTTTTGACCAAAAAAAGCATTTTCCACATGCGGTATAACCGGGCCAATTCCCGCTTTACCTAAAAAATCAATTTTTACTTTTTCTTTTTTATCAGCATACCAATGCCAGCGTTTTACAACATTAAAAAGCAAAAAATTTGCACCATTATTAAGGTAATAATAGAAGCCGTTTGGCTGCGAAAAATTAATGGTAGTATCAACGCTTTTACTATTAAGCGTGCCTTTAATTCTTGCTTGCTGGTCGGCAAATATAAATTTAGTATGATCAAAATTTATTTCAAATGCAATACCCTTTTCTTTATTTACAACAAGGCCAATTCTGTAATTATATTGTGGTATGGTAAATGCTTTGGTAAATAAACCTTCATCCCAGCCTGGATGATCGTGTCCTTTGATATTTACAAAACTGTACTGGTTGCCAAGTGAAGGCTGATTTATTTTTAAAGTACTATTTGTATACCATTCTTTATTATAGCCCCAGGAAAAATAAAATTCTTTTTTTCTTTCTGTTTTTTTGTTTTGTGCTGTTACTGCATGTGCAATTAAAACAAATGCAAATAATAGGGTAGTCGATTGAAAATATTTATTCATTAAATAACACTTTTTTTGCTGCTAAATTAGCCAAAAAGGAACTGGTTTTAAATTAATATTACTTAATTATTAATGTAATTTTTTATTTTTTTTAGCCGCACAATTTTGATGAAAATAACTTGTTTTTTAAAACCTATCTTTTTAATCTAATATGGGACTTAACCATCTCTTTATTTCTTCCAATGGCATTTCTTTTCTTTTTGTGTAATCTTTCAGCTGGTCTTCATTTATTTTGCCTACTCCAAAATATTTACTTGCTGGATTAGCAAAATACCATCCGCAAACAGATGATGCAGGATACATTGCTAAAGATTCAGTAAGTTGAATACCTGTAGTTTCTTCACCACCGAGCAGGTTAAATAGTTTATATTTTTCTGTATGATCCGGACAGGCCGGATAACCAGGAGCAGGACGAATGCCAAGGTATTCTTCTTTTATCAGTTGCTCATTTGATAACAGTTCATCTGTAACATAGCCCCAATATTGCAAACGGGTTTTCTTGTGCAGCACTTCTGCAAATGCTTCTGCAAAGCGGTCGGCCAATGCCTGTAAAATGATCTTGTTGTAGTCATCAAGGTTATCCTCAAATTTTTTGATATGGGGTTCGATGCCCTCGATCGTAACCGAGAATGCACCGAGATAATCTGAATAGGTTGCTGTTGACGGGGCAATAAAATCTGCTAATGATAAATTTGGCTGACCTGAAGCTTTCTTGATTTGCTGACGTAAAAATTCTAGCTGAATACTTTCCTTTTCACCTTGAACTATAATAGTATCAGGTGCTATTTTATTGGCTTGCCAAAAACCAATTACTCCACGGGCGATTAACCATTTTTCGTCAATTATTTGTTGTAATAATTTTTTTGCGTCGTTATATAGCTTGGTTGCTTCTTTACCTATGATTTCATCTTTTAACAAGGCGGGAAATTTGCCATGCATTTCCCAGGCAATAAAAAATGGTTGCCAGTCAATATATTCGGCTATTTCTGGAAGGTCATAATTTTCAAAAATCTTTGTACCAGTAAATGTTGGGGTAACCGGCACAAAATTATCCCAGTTAATGGTTGCGCCGTTTTGCTGGGCTTCAGAAAAAGGCAAATAATTTTTTATTATTTTACGATTGGCAAAATCTTCTTTTAATTTTTGATATTCATTTTTTATACTACTTAAAAATTCAGGTTTTTGTTCTTTACTTAAAAGACTTCCTGCCACAGTTACACTACGACTGGCATCCAATACATGTATTACACCGTTGTCATATTCCTGAGCAATTTTAACTGCTGTATGCATGCGGCTGGTTGTAGCACCGCCAATTAGCAAAGGTTGTGTCATGCCCCTGCGTTTCATTTCATGGGCAACATGCACCATCTCATCCAGCGAAGGAGTAATCAATCCACTAAGACCTATAATATCAACCTGGTGTTTAATGGCAGCGTCTAAAATTTTTTCTGTGGCTACCATTACCCCTAAATCTATTATATCATAACCATTACAACCTAGTACTACCCCTACAATATTTTTACCAATATCATGTACATCTCCTTTAACTGTGGCTAGTAATATTTTTGCTGCACCGGCAGCTTCTTCGTTGGTAGTGCCGGCAGCAAGATGGGCTTGTTTGCGATCTTCTTTTTCCTGCTCTATAAAAGGGGTTAGTACTGCAACGGCTTTTTTCATTACCCTAGCACTTTTTACTACTTGCGGTAAAAACATTTTACCTGCACCAAACAAATCTCCCACGATGTTCATCCCATCCATTAATGGACCCTCAATTACATCCAACGGTTTGGGATATTTAATACGGGCTTCTTCGGTATCTGAGTCAATATAATCAGTAATACCATTTACTAGAGAATGTGATAATCTCTTTTCAACTGGCTCGTTCCTCCATTTCTCATCCTTTATTTCAACCTTTCCTTTTGCCTTAACTTTTTCGGCGTGTATAATTAATTTTTCTGTGGCTTCATTGTTATCGTTGTTTTTGTTTAAAATAACGTCTTCACACAAATCTCGTAAAGTAGGTTCAATTTCATCATAAATTACCAATTGACCAGCATTTACAATACCCATGTCCATACCAGCTTTAATGGCATAATACAGAAACACACTATGTATGGCCTCCCGTACATGATCGTTTCCCCTGAAAGAAAAAGATACATTGCTAACACCACCACTTATTTTAGTAAGTGGCATTAGTTTTTTTATTTCAGCAGTAGCTTCAATAAAGTCTACTGCATAATTATTATGCTCTTCAATACCCGTAGCGATGGCAAAAATGTTAGGATCAAAAATAATATCCTGCGGATCATATCCCACCTGTTCAGTTAGTATTTTGTATGCCCGGTGACAAATTTCAATTTTACGTTGTTTGGTATCTGCCTGGCCTACTTCATCAAATGCCATTACAATTACCGATGCACCATAGCTTTGGCAAATAAATGCTTGCTCAATAAATTTAGCTTCTCCCTCTTTCATTGAAATGGAATTCACAATGCACTTACCCTGCACACATTTTAATCCTGCCTCAATAATCTCAAATTTTGAGGAATCAATCATGATAGGGATTTTGGCAATATCTGGTTCTGCTTGTACCAAATTTAAAAAGGTAGTCATTGCTTCTACACCTTCCAGCATAGCGTCATCCATATTGATGTCAATTACTTGTGCGCCACTTTCTACCTGTTGGCGGGCAACACTTAAGGCTTGTTCGTATAAACCATCTTTTATAAGACGTGCAAATTTTTTGCTGCCGGTAACGTTGGTGCGTTCGCCTACGTTTACAAAATTGGTTTCTGGCCGAACAATTAACGGTTCTAATCCTGCCAATCGTAAATAAGGTTTTATATGTGTTGTTTCGCTCATAAATTATTTTTTGCCATTGAGGATTCTAAATGGAAACCTCGTAAATTTTAATTTTTGTTTGGGTATGGAAACCCAATTACTTTTCTCTTTATTGGTGGTGGTTGCAACAGTTTTTTTAAGATCACAAATATGTTTTGAATATCTTCATCATGTGCTGTCAGTTTATTTTCAATCCTTTCTATTTTTAAATACAAGTCTTTATTATCCAGCAACAATTGTTTTATTTTTATAAAAACCCTTTTGATCTGGATAGCTGTTTCAAAATTTAGCACTGACGATTGCATTGCCACCCCTTGTTCTGTAAATGCATAATGCAATTTTTGGTGCCACTGCGCCCTAAATCTTTGATATTGCAAAATGTGATTTCAAAAATTTAGATTCACCTGTTGTTAACTGAAACATTAAATCTGAAGGAAACCTTATAATATTTCATTTAACCGCTTCATTTAATCGATATGTTTCAACACCATACATTGCTGCCAAACATTTATCCAGCATAGCTTTCATGCCACGGATACTATGTACCCGGTCAATAATTAATTGCGGTGTAATTTCTACAATAGGTTGTTTGGTTTTTGACATAAACCATTTTTTTATTATTCTATTACTTATCTAAAAATCTTTTTACAATGCAGCTTCCAATACTGGCAATATCCTTGGTTTAAATTTAGCCACTTTGTGTGCAATATGCTTTATATGGTCTGGTGTGGTGCCGCAGCAGCCGCCTACAATATTCAGCCAGCCATTGGCTGCCCACTCTTCAATAATATGTGCCGTTTCATGCGGCTGCTCATCATATTCACCAAAAGCGTTGGGCAATCCAGCATTGGGATATGCGGAAGTATAACAATTGGCGATAGCCGATAATTCTTCAATGTGCGGCCGCATTTCCATAGCTCCCAATGCACAGTTAAGTCCTACACTTAATGGATTGGCATGAGCTACAGAAATATAAAATGCTTCAAGTGTTTGTCCACTTAAGGTACGCCCCGATGCATCTGTGATGGTTCCGGAAATCATGATAGGTAGTTCAGGTGTACCGGTTTCCCTGAAATGTTTTTTGGCGGCATAAATGGCAGCTTTGGCATTGAGGGTATCAAATATTGTTTCGATTAATAAGAGGTCTACACCGCCTTCAATCAATCCTTTTATTTGCTCTGTATAAGCGGCAGCGACCTCATCAAAAGTTACAGCCCTGAAACCAGGGTTATTTACATCCGGTGATAAGGAGAGTGTTTTATTCAAGGGTCCGATGGCTCCTGCTACAAAACGTGGTTTATCCGGATTTTTGGCAGTGTATTCATCAGCAGCAATACGGGCACATTTGGCTGAAGCTACATTTAATTCATAAGCTATTGATTGCATGTCGTAATCGGCCTGGGCTATAACGGTACTGCTGAAAGTATTGGTTTCAAGAATGTCTGCTCCTGCTTCAAGGTATTCTTTGTGAATGCCAATAATAATTTCCGGTTGCGTAATGCTTAATAAATCATTGTTACCCTGTACATCGGTATGCCAGTCTTTAAAACGTTCGCTGCGAAATTCAGCTTCCTTTAATTTGTGCCTTTGTATCATGGTGCCCATGGCGCCGTCAATGATGAGTATCCTTTCTTTAAGGCAATCCTGTATTGTTTTTTTCATCGCTTAGATAAAAGTTAAATTATTAACTAATTGTTGCAGTGAGTCCCGGTATCCGGGATTAAAATAACAACAACGATGATGACCATTGCTGTTATAGCTCACCAAAAAATAATTGTAAACTGCTAAACGAGAATCAAATCCGGGAGACAATGTTGGGAATTGCTTTCGTTTATTAGTTCACTTCCCATTGATAAACGCCGGGTGATAATGAATACAGGCTGAACAATAAACAAATCCACCTGTAAAGAATGTAAAATTAGAACAACTTAGCCGTAACGCAAAATGATAGGGCGGTTTAAAAATTTCCACCTATTTGTGAAATGAAGTTTAATTACCGGCGTTGATATAGTTTTCTACCGGTATGCGGTTGCTGATACTTTTTGCCAGTGTCATTTCATCTGCATA
>JANXSK010000129.1 GCA_025352695.1 Ferruginibacter sp.
GCAGGTATCGTATTGGGTAAAGTGGCTGACTTATTCAGCATGGTGTTTCAATGTATTGGAACATGAAATTAAAAATGCGATTGGCTTGGTGGAGGAAAAAAAATTGAAAAAATATCAGGGCTTCTTAATCAGCAGACCCTAAATAAACATTCCAAAATCACAAACGTCTGTAAAATAAAAATTTATTGAAGAATGATATTACTTTCTTCGTGATTTGTCACTACAAAAAACCTGTAGTTTTAAAACCTATTATTTATCGAAGGAATTTTCGGTATGATCAATTTTTCCCTCCAAATAATTAAGGAATTAATCTGATGAAGTAAACATTTAAAATGGTATGTTACAAATAAAATCAATATCATCAATCACTTCGTATTCAAAATATCATGGCCCATTTTATCACGCTTTGTTATAAGGTATTTTTCATTGTGCTCATTCGGTTTAATTTCAATTGCAATTGTTTCAACTACTTCTAACCCGTAGCCCAATAAACCGGCACGTTTGCGGGGGTTGTTACTCATCAGTTTCATTTTGCTAATTCCCAGGTGGCGAAGTATTTGTGCACCAACACCGTAATCTCTTTCATCCATACCAAAACCAAGTTGCAGATTGGCTTCAACAGTATCTAATCCTTGTTCCTGTAATGTGTAAGCTTTTAATTTATTCAATAGCCCAATACCTCTTCCTTCCTGGTTCATATATAACACAATTCCTTTTCCTTCTGCTTCAATCATTTTTAAAGCTTTATGCAACTGATCGCCACAGTCGCAACGAAGTGAACCAAGTATATCACCTGTCATACAGCTGCTATGTACCCTAACCATAATTGGTTCATCTTTTTTCCATTCTCCTTTTTTTATAGCCAAATGTATTTCGCCGGTATTTAATTGCTTAAAAGCAATCAATTCAAACATACCGTATTTGGTTGGCATCTGCACCCGTTCTTCTTCTTGTATCAGTGTTTCTTTCGATAGCCGGTAGGCGATCAGGTCTTTAATGGAAACTACTTTCAGATCAAACTTTTCTGCAATTTTTTTCAGTTGTGGCAGCCTTGCCATAGAGCCATCTTCATTCATAATTTCAACTAAAACACCTGCAGCATCAAAGCCGGCTAATTTTGCAAGGTCGATGGTTGCTTCAGTATGTCCCGATCTTCTTAATACGCCACCTTTTCTGGCTCTCAAAGGAAAAATATGTCCTGGCCTTCCAAGGTCTTCTGGTTTTGTAGCAGGATCTACCAAAGCTTGTACAGTTTTTGCCCTGTCGTGCGCAGATATACCGGTTGTACATCCATTTCCCAATAAATCAATACTTACTGTAAAAGGAGTAGCATGCAGCGAAGTATTGTCACTTACCATTGCCTGCAGATTTAATTCATCACAACGTTCTTCGGATAAAGGGGCACAAATTAGTCCTCTACCATATGTACTCATAAAATTGATAATTTCTGGAGTAACATTTTGGGCAGCAGTAATAAAATCGCCTTCATTTTCTCTGTCCTCATCATCAACAACAATTACTAATTTTCCATTTTTAATATCTTCTATCGCACTTTCTATACTATCTAACATCTGGTATTCTTTTTGTTGCAAAGTTAACAAGGTTTAACCTTAGGAGTTAAAGTTCTTACGTTTCGAGATAAGAAATACTTTTTATTGCGGAAAGGAACAAAAAGGCTAAACATTTAGTTTAAATTTTACAACTGAATGTTTACTACTTTTCTTTTTACTTAAAAATTCATTTTACCTTTTAATGCATAATCTCTAAAAAAAAAATTACTTGCTAATTATTTATAAACCCACAAAATTACTTATCAAGTTAAATGTAAGCCAAATATAAATTATCTAATTATGACATACTTATTTTAATGAATATCTAATATGTTATGATTAAAAGTCATTTATTTGATAAATATTCAAAATTGCTAACAATTTGTTATTTTTGAAACGCTTGTCATTTGGGAATTGAAATACAACTTTGCATCAAATTTTAATCCTTTTATGATGAGTAAATTTAAACTGCTAACCACAATATTCGTATTGCTGGGATATTTAGCAAAAGCCCAGGAAACAACTTCTGACATTCATGGCATTGTTTCAGATGGTAACAATGCAATCGGTAACGCAACAATCGTCGCTATTCACTTACCTACAGCAACAAAGTACAGTACTACCAGCCGTAATGATGGCCGGTACAATTTACCCAACCTACGTGTTGGAGGGCCATACACTATAACTACCACATCTGTGGGTTATAAGTCTTCTACCCAAGATAATATTACACTCTTGCTAGGACAAGAGTTTAATGCAGATTTTGCATTGATTCAAGATTCAAAAGAGCTTACTGAAATAGTTGTATCTAGTAAAAAACAGGATAAAACTTTTAATACCAACCGAACAGGTAGTCAGGAAATTATTAGCCGTGCTCAAATTGAAAGATTACCAACCATTAACCGTTCGTTACAGGATTTTACAAAATTAGAACCCACAGCAAATGGATTAAATATAGGTGGACGTAGCAGCCAGTATAATAATATTACAGTTGATGGCGCCAACTTTAATAACTCCTTTGGTTTGCAGGGCACTTTAGGCGGACAAACAGGAAGTGAACCAATCAGCCTTGAAGCAATTGAACAAATTCAAGTAAACGTAGCACCTTATGATGTAACACAGGGTGGCTTTTCAGGTGCAGGTATTAACTCTGTAACCAAAAGTGGAACCAACGTATTTAATGGGTCGGTTTATACTTATCTCAAAGGACCAGGAACACAAGGTTACAAAGTGGGTACTACTACCATTGCTAAACCAACATTTAATTTTAATACAAGAGGTGTTTCATTAGGTGGCGCAATTGTAAAAGATAAATTATTCTTTTTTATAAGTGGAGAGCAGGTAAGGCAAACTGCACCTGCAACAAGCCAAATAGCTTCAGATGCTACACATGCACCCGGTGGTAATGTGTCGCAGGCTAATGCAGATACGCTGGCCGCATTAAGTTCTTTTTTGCAAACTAAGTATAATTACAATCCGGGTGCATTTCAAGGTTATTCCTTTGAAACCAAGAGTGATAAAATAACTGCTAAAGTTGATTGGAATATTAATCCCAACAATACCCTTACAATTAAGTACAATTATTTAAAATCTTCTCAGGATCAATTTGCCAGCAATAGCAGACCAGGTATTGGACAAATTACAGGCGGACAGCCAGGAACTACCGCTATGCCTTTTTTTGGAAGTGGTTATGTAATCAACAATAATTTTAATATTGTTATCGCAGAATTAAATACACGTTTTGGTAATAAAGCTTCTAACAAATTACAGGTTGGCTATACAGCTTTAAGAGATTACAGGTCGCCGCATTCCAATAATTCAACCATGCCTTTGGTTGATATTTTGAATGGTGCAGGTAATATCTACACTACATTTGGATATGAAATGTACACATACAATAATAAATTAAATACGAACGTATTTCAGTTTGCAGACTTTTTTAAATTCTACAAAGGTTCTCATGAAATAACTGTTGGTACACAGGATTATTACAGGAAATATGAAAATGCATTTGCTCCGGGTTACCAGGGTGTATATCAATTTAATAACCTGACTGATTTTTATAACAGCGCAATAAATGGTGATAAAAATGCTAAATCTTACAATTTGCAATATTCTGCATTACCAGGTGGCCTATTTCCTTTTGCTTATGCAGGTTCAACAGAGTTAGGTTTTTTTGCACAGGATAAATGGAGAGCAAGTAAAAACTTTACGCTTACTTATGGTTTACGTTCAGATTTAACTATTTACAAACAATCATTTACTGATAATCCTTATTTTAATGCCCTTACCTTTAAAAATGGTAATTACAATATAGGAAAGGCACCAAAAACTACTCCATTGTTTTCACCAAGAGTTGGTTTTAACTGGGATATTAAAGGAGATAAAACTTTACAGATTAGAGGTGGAGCAGGTGTTTTTTCAGGTCCGCCACCATTTGTATGGATCAGTAACCAAGCCAGTAATAACGGTATTCAATTTGGTTCATTTACAAAAGCAAATGTACCTTTTAGTGTAAACCGTGCAGATAGTATTCCTGCAGGAAACTTACCTAATACTTCTTACAGCACAGCTTTAACTGACAGAAATTTTAAATATCCTCAGGTTTTAAAAGCAAGTTTAGCTGTTGATAAAAGATTTGCAGGTGATTTCGTTGCTACCTTAGAAGCAACTTATTCTAAAGATATTAATGCAGTATACTATCAAAATATTAACCTAAATGAAACCAATGGTTTTGCTTTGGGTGGTGCAGATAACAGGTTACGTTATTTAACTGTTCCTAATAGTAATAAGTATTATTCAGGTACAACTTTGGCTAATCCTAATTTAGGCAATGCTATTTTGATGAGTAATACAAGTAAAGGATATTCTTATACTTTGACAGCAAGAGTTCAAAAAACTTTTAAAAACTTATTTGCAAGTGTTGCCTATACGTATAGCCAAGCAAAAAATACTGCAGAATTTGGAAGTACGGCTTCGTCATTATGGAGTGCTAGAGGTGTAACTGGAAATCCAAACGCAGCTACAATGGCCAATGGCGCTTTTTACCAACCTCACAGGGTGATTGCATATGCTTCTTATAAAATTAATACCGGTAAATATTCTTCTACTTCTATAGGTGCTATTTTTGAAGCTGCTCCGGCGGGTGTTTCTTCTTATGTTTATAACGGAGATTTAAACGGAGATGGAAATAACGGCAATGATTTAATTTATATTCCAAAAAATCAAAGTCAAATTAATCTGGTAAAAGTAAATTCTGGTGGATTAGGTACCGGTACAACTGGTGTTATTGATACAAGATCTGCTGGTCAAATATGGAACCAGTTAAATAATTTTATTAATCAGGATCATTATTTGTCTGGCCACCGCGGCGAGTACGCCCAGGCTAATGCAAATGTTGCTCCTTTTTACAAAAGATTAGACTTGAATATTACTGAAGATATTTCTGTAAAAACAGGAAAAGAAAGACATACTTTACGGCTTACTTTAGATATTGTTAATGCAGGTAATTTCATCAATAAATATTGGGGAACTTATAAAACACCCAACCTTACCAACTTCTTAAAATATGAAGGATTGGGAGCAGATGGTAAATCACCAAGTTTCTCAATGCCTTACCTCGATGTTGCTAACCAGGTACCTTTGGTTAATGGTTTTAAAGACAATACCAATATCATTTCTCGCTGGCAGATGCAGTTTGGAATCAGGTATTTGTTTAATTAATACAAATAATAAATTACAAAGAAAAAGCCATCTTGATATTGAGATGGCTTTTTCTTTGCTTTAATTTTCTTACTTTATTTTGCACCAGGCGGGCAATATGTTCTTAAATAATTGGTGTACAATGTTACAAGGTGTAAACCCGTTCCTTCTCCTTCGGAAATGCTGTGGGTGCGGTTGGGATAAGGCATAAACTGAAATTGTTTATTGAATTTTATTAACTCATTCAACAGCACTTCTGCATTGCTGTAATGTACATTGTCGTCACCGGTGCCGTGTATGTACAATAAATTTCCTACTAAGTTTTTAGCATAAGTAATGGGCGAACCATTAATGAAATCTGCTTTATTTTCTTGCGGTAAGCCCATGTATCTTTCCTGATAAATATTATCATAAAATAATTGATTGCCAACAGCTGCTATGGCAATACCTGTTTTAAAAATTGCGGGATATTGAAATAATAAATTTAACGTTGAGGAGCCGCCACCGCTCCATCCCCACACAGCTACTCTGTCTTTATCAAAATAAGGTTTATCTAAAATTTTTTGAGCCGCCATAGCCATATCACGAACATTAATGGTACCTATTTTTCTATAAATGGCTTTTCTCCATGCGGCACCTTTTAAAGAGGGTGTACCACGGTTGTCTACAGCTACCTGAAAGTAGCCATCATCACTCATATCTCCATTGTATAAATAGTTTTGATGATTGCCGTAAATATCTTTTGTTGTTGCGGCAGCAGGTTCACCATACACATAAAAAACTACCGCATATTTTTTTGTGCTGTCAAAGTTTCTCGGACTGTTGATCCATGCATCAACTGTAACGCCATCATCAGTTGTAATTGTTGTGTATTTAACGGTACTGTTATCAGATGTTTTAATGGTTGAAGCAATGCTGTTGGCAGCATTTACGGCTTTATGATCCGGTAGCGAAATCCATTCATTTACACCTGCAGTTTTATAATTACTAAAACTATGGCGAGCCCATTTTGCATTGGGAGCAATTACATAGTCGTGCGTACCTTTTAAAGCAGCAGGCGACACCAATACAGCATTGCTTTTACCATCCATTTTTACTTTGTACAAATAAAGTTGGGTGGCATTTTCGGGCGAAGCCATAAAATAAATAAAATTGCTTGCTTCATCAATGTTTTTGATAGATTCAATATCGTATTTGCCATTGGTTAATAATGTTTGTTGGGTGCCATCATGGTTTATTTTATAAATATGCCGCCAGCCATCTTTTTCGCTTACCCAAATAAATTGTTTGGCTTTGTTTATCCAGTCCCAGCCGGTGGGGTCATCCTCATTCCAATAACTTCTTATTTCAACCCATGCGGGATCATTTTCTGTAAAAAAAGTTTTGCTGCTTCCATTCAAAATATTGCAATACAGTAATTTGCTTTCCTGTTGTTTACGGTTTAATTGTTGCACCACCAATGTGTTACCATCTACCCACTCCATTCTTGGCAGGTAATGTTGCTGAGGGTCTCCTTCAATATTCATCCATTGAATGTTGCCGCCAGATACATTTATAACACCAATCTTTACGGGCGAGGGCGCTTCGCCAACTTTTGGATATTCTACAGGAACAATATGTGAGTAGTTGGAATCTGTTGTGTTAAGCATAAGGTAGTCTCTGATTTTGGTAGCATCCACCTGCCAAAAGGCAATATTTGTTCCATCGGGGCTCCACCTAAAACCATCTCTGCAGCCAAACTCTTCTTCATACACCCAATCGAACGTGCCGTTAATTAATTTGCGTGTACCGTCAAACGTTAGTTGGCTTATTTTGCCCGTGGCAATATCTTCTGTAAATAAATTATGTTCACTAACATATCCTGCTTTTTTCCCATCAGGAGAAAATTTTGCGTACATCAATGATTGTGAGGGTTTACCTTTTCCTAACTGAGTTAATTTTTTGGTTGCAAAATCGAGTACCCAATAATCGCCTCTTGTTTTGTAACGCCATACTTTAGCGGTATTGGTAAATACCAACAGTTTAGTATTATCAACACTAAATGCAAAGGAGGCAATAGTTAAACCTGTTTCGCCGGCAGGGGTTAACTGTTCTTTTTTTATTAGCGATACCGTATCGCCAGTTTTAATATTTATTTTAGAGATGGCTACGTCATCATTAATATAGTAGCTGTTACCATCAGGCGTAAAGCGGATAACAGTTTTATATTGTGCACTTGTAAACGTAACACCAATAATAAATACAAATAAGGTTACACAAAACTGTTTTTTAAGAAACATAATTAAATAGTTTAGAAAACTAAATTAAGGTAAATACTTTGCTGTTGTTTACAGTGAGTAACAGAAATAGAAATTTTTTTAATGCGAAGGCTTTTGTTGCCCATTGGTTTGTGGTAAAAGAGGGCGATGCAAGACTGCTGCTATGGAAATTGATGTTTGGACAAAAATAAAAAATCACTTTTAGCCGACACTTATTTAGGAATTTATATAAATGGAATAAAAGTTATTTAACTCCGCTTTAGGGGATGAGGGAAAACATTAATTTTACAAGATGGAAAAAGAAAAACTCCGCATTGATAAATACTTGTGGGCCATACGTCTTTTTAAAACAAGAAGTCAGGCGGCAGATGCCTGCGACAAAAGCAAGGTGAAGTTAAAGGGAGATAATGTAAAAGCTTCAAAAACAGTAACGATTGCGGATGAATACGAGATAAAAACCGAAGGTAAAAGATGGGTGATAAAAGTTACTGGTTTATTAGACCACCGGGTGCAATACAGCGAAGCTATTACTTATTACACCGACATTACACCAGCGGAAGAGCTGGACAGGATACAATTTCAGGCGGCAGTTTTTAATACTGGCAAGCGAATGAGTAAACAGGGCAGACCTACCAAAAAAGATAAACGTGAAATTGATGGGTTTATGGATTTTTGAGTGAAGGATAATTTTTTATAAGCCTGTTAAATTTATACAATGAAGATTGATATTATATCGGTAGTTCCAGATTTGCTGCAAAGTCCGTTTGCACATTCTATTATGAAAAGAGCAAGGGATAAAGGTTTGTTGGAAGTAAACTGTATTAACCTTCGTGATCATACAACCTATGCAAGGGCGCAGGTAGATGATTACCAGTTTGGTGGTGGTGCAGGTATGGTAATGATGATTGAACCACTGGTGAACGCTATTGAAAGCTTACAAGAAAATACCATGTATGATGAAGTTATTTTTTTAACACCTGATGGTGAAATGTTTAACCAGCAAATGGCCAACCAACTATCTTTAAAAAATAACCTGTTGTTAATTTGCGGACATTATAAAGGAGTTGACCAGCGCCTGAGGGATAATTTTATTACCAAAGAAATTTCTATTGGCGATTATGTTTTGAGTGGGGGAGAGTTGGCAGCGGCCGTGCTGGTAGATGCCATTGGCAGGTTATTGCCAGGTGTTTTAAATGATGAAACCTCTGCTTTAACAGATTCTTTTCAGGATAATTTACTTGCGCCACCAGTTTATACCCGACCGGTTGAATTTAGAACCTGGAAGGTGCCTGATATTTTATTAAGTGGCAATCATGCTAAGATTGAGCAGTGGCGGCACGAACAGGCTATTAAACGTACCCAAGAAAGAAGACCGGACTTGTTGGAAACAGAAGAATAACAACTACTAAAAATTTAATTTACAGTTATTATTGAAAATATTTGGCTGAAAAACCTCCACTCATTATCTTTGCCGTCCTCTAGCAATAAGCCGCGTTGGTCAAGAGGTTAAGACGCCTCCCTTTCACGGAGGAATCACGGGTTCGAGTCCCGTACGTGGTACAGCTTTAAAAGCCCTTCAACAATGAGGGGCTTTTTTATTAAGGGTAACATACAGTTTATTGGTAAGCATTGCTTTTATCTAATCCTACATTTTTTCTTGTTTGTTTATTCAATTCATACTGCTCCTCAATTGGAATAGCCATTCTTTTATTTTTATTAATGTCCTTTCCTTCCTTTGAACATAGTGGCGGTAAAAATTAAATACGTTGTTCCCTTCCAATTTTGCAGGGTCAGCCTTTCAATTTTTCCATTTAAGGCCTTCATAAAATTTTGTAAGGTTGCTATCAAAAAAAAATTAAGAACCATTATAAATCAACTTGATTTGAAAATATTACTTTTATCCAACTGCCCCTTTTTCATTTTTTGTTAGTTTGCCGGATAATAATTTTTTCTACAAAAAGAACAATCGCTATCCCCCACATGTAGACAATTAAATCAATCCATGCAAAAGAGGTACCCATAATAACCCTTGCTATTGCGGAATTTTGTAGGCCGAGGAATCTTATTATTTTGAAGTACTGTGAAATTTCTATCAGAAAAGAAAATAATAATACCGAAATGGCTGTGGGAAAAACGGGGAGATCTGCAAAAGATTTTACAAAACAATACAATAATATTACCACTAAAAGATCGCCGATGTAAGGACGGATGATAGTGTCATGCACAAAGAGAGCAATAAAAATTTCTAAGCCAAAAATTAGAACTGCCAGTATGAAATAGCCCATTCTAAACTTTAGTGGAATGGTCATATTTTTACCCGGGCATTAATCATGAGTTGAATTTAGAGCAATTGATCCAATGACATTAAATTTATCTTACTTTTTATTTGTAAAATTTAACTGATCAGTATAGCCTTAAACTCAAAAGGATTGCCAATAATGGTTTAACAGGAATAAATAAATTTGAGGGATTAGAACAAGGAAGAAAATAGCCGATATTTTGTTTTGAGTTTTTTTAAATTGCCTGCTATTTTCGTTTCTGGAATTAATGATACTATAATTTGAAAAGTAAATTAATCTGGAAAATACCATAGTACTTGATTTGATCCGGGCGTACAGAATGACTTTCACGAAAGCCAATAAAAATAAAATAATTGCAAGAATCAATTCTATAAAAAGAGAAGGATTTGTGAGAAAATTTTTCATGATAGGATATAGTCGGATTTTAAATTACAAGAAAACTTGTTGTACGAATGTTTAATTTAAAACAACATATCATACAGACTATAAAGATAAATAACTATAGGAAAATGGCCTGATTTTTTGCACTACAAACCATGTAGAAAAATTACTATAAATGTTTATTAAAGGGAGGTGTTTTATTGTTAATTACTTATTCGATAAAATTTCCTACCATCAATTTTATACCCCTGGTTTTAAATTTCCTTTCTAAAATCTTACCACCTTACTGCTTCACCGTGGTATCTTTCACCTTCTTTTTAAACAAATCTTTCATCAACCCTTTGATAGATTCTTCGGGTTTTAGTTTTGGCTTTGTACTATCTGTTGCCCCATTTTTATTGCCTAATATTTGTTTGGTCAATTCATCTTTTGCCGCAGCAATGGCTTGCTTTTTTACTGAGGCAATGGTATCTTTTATAGCACTTGTTACTGCTTGTTTGGTGCTATCTATTTTTGCTTTGGCAAAATCGACAGCTTGTTGCTTTAACTGATCTGCAAGGTTTACGGCACCTTGTTTGAAGTC
>JANXSK010000130.1 GCA_025352695.1 Ferruginibacter sp.
GCAGGTATCGTATTGGGTAAAGTGGCTGACTTATTCAGCATGGTGTTTCAATGTATTGGAACATGAAATTAAAAATGCGATTGGCTTGATGGAGGAAAAAAAATCGAAAAAATATCAGGGCTACTTAATCAGCAGACCCTAAGTATGTTTAGCCAGAAACTACTTTTGGAATGTATTTTGCAAACAATCCATGCCTACTTATTTCATGCGTAATAAAATAAAACACATGCTAAAAAAAATTATAAAAATAGTATTGATCAGTTTACTCGTTTTGATTGCAGCGGCTTTTGCGGCACCTTATTTATTTAAAAGCCAGCTTGTATCGCTTGTAAAAAAAGAAATTAATAAAAAATTTAATGCGAAAGTTGATTTTAAAGAGATAGATATTTCCTTTTTTAGACATTTTCCAAAAGTGGCCGTAGGATTAGATGAACTACAAATAGCCGGCAATGGTGTATTTGCAACCGATACACTACTTTCCGCAAAAAGAATTGATGCCGCTCTTAACATTATGAGTGTGATAAAAGGAAAGGATATAACCATCTACTCAATAATAGTAGAATCGCCAAGAATACATGCTATTGTAAATAAAGACAGTTTGGTAAACTGGGATATTATGAAGCCAGATACGGCTGCCACTACTGTTGCTGACAGCAAATCTTTTAAAATGGCCTTGCAGCAATATTCTATACAAAATGCCTATATCAGTTACAAAGATGCTACAGCTGCAATAAGTACAGAGATATTTAATTTAGATCATGAAGGAACAGGTGATTTTACATCCGAACGGTTTACTTTAAATACAACTACCCAAGCAGATGCAGTAACAGTTACCTATGGAGGCGTAGCTTTTTTATCCAATGCAAAAGCAGTTGCGGATGCAGACATTGAGATAGACAATAAAAAGAATATCTATAGTTTTAAAACAGATAAAATTACAGTAAACGATCTTAAAATTAATGGCGAAGGATCTATAAAAAACCTGGCAGAAAATGGTTACGGTATGGACATTAAATTTGCAGCGCCTTCTACAGATTTTAAAAATATTTTATCGTTGGTACCTGCCATTTACAAAAACGATTTTAGTAAGATAAAAACCAGTGGCACAGCCATCTTTAGTGGTTTTGTAAAAGGAATATACAACCAAACAAATTTACCTGCATATCATGTTGATATGATAGTAAAGGATGGGTTTTTTCAATACCCGGATCTACCAAAACCTTTACAAAAGATTAATATAAAAGCCCAGGTAGATAACCCCGATGGCATAACTGATAATACCATATTGAACATCGAAAATGCACATATTGAAATGGACAATGACCCTTTTGATATTCGCCTGCTTGTAAAGAAACCCATCACCAACATGTTTGTAGATGCTGCAGCCAAAGGCAAACTGGACCTAAGTAAAATAGCGCAACTTGTAAAGCTGCAAGTTGGTACAAAATTAAGTGGTTTGTTAAATGCAGATGTGTTTGTTAAGGGCAATGCAAAAGATATTGAACAACAAAAATTTGATCAGTTTACAGCAGGTGGAACTATTGACCTTAATAACTTTTTATATGTAGCAAAGGATTACCCAACAGGGGTAAAAATTAACACACTTACCACATCTTTTACACCACAAAAAGTTGATATTAAAACATTGAACGGGCAGTACCTTACTTCTAATTTTAATGGTAGCGGGCAAATTAATAACCTGCTGAATTATATGTTACAAAACAAAGCATTAAACGCAAGCCTTGCACTTAATGCAGATAATGTAAATCTTAACGACTGGATGGGTACTTCTACTGATACTGCTTCTAAAGGCTCTGCTGCTAAACCTTTTGCTGTACCAGACAATTTAAATGTATTGCTCAATACCCGGATTGATAAATTACATTATGACAAGGTTGATATTACCAATTTATCCGGAAGTCTAAAAATAAATGATGAAACAGTAACCATTGCTGATGCAAAGGGCAATGCATTGGATGGCGCTGTAATGATTAATGGCAGTTATTCAACAAAAGCTAGTAAAGCTAAACCTGATATTTCGTTGGTGTACGATGTAGATAAAGTAGATGTACAAAAAACTTTTTCTGCATTTAATACGGTGCAACTATTAATGCCAATAGGTAAATTTATTGCTGGTAAATTAACTTCGCAATTAACATTAAAAGGTAAGCTCGGCAATAATATGATGCCCGACATGAATACGCTGACAGGTTATGGTAACCTGTTATTGATAGAAGGGTTCCTAAGCAAATTTGCACCATTAGATAAAATTGCAACTGTGCTGAATGTAAAAGCACTCGAGCAGATCTCTGTAAAGGATGTAAAGAATTATTTTGAATTTAGCAATGGTAAATTACTGATAAAACCCTTCACTGTAAAAGTAGAAGGAATAGATATGGAAATAGGCGGCTTGCAGGGCTTCGACCAGTCTATGAACTACGTGATCAACATGAAATTACCCCGGGTATTAATGGGCGACAAAGGCAACCAGTTATTGAATAATTTAGTAAGTCAGGTAAATAGCAAAGGTGTCCCTATAAAACTGGGCGACATAATTAATCTAAACCTGCAACTTGGTGGCTCTTTTAAAAATCCTACCGTAAAAACAGACCTTAAACAAGGCGCTGCAAACCTAGCCGGCCAGTTAAAACAACAGGTGACCGATTTTGCCAAAGCAAAAATAGACAGCACCAAAATAGCCATAACAACTGCAGTAAAAGATACGATTGCTTCTGTAAAAAAACAAGCACTAGCAGCAGCAAAAGAGGAACTAAATAAACAATTATCAGGTAATAAAAATATTGCCACAGACAGTACTAAAACAAAACCAAAGCCGGAAGAATCTATTAAAGATTTGATGAATAATTTATTTAAAAAGAAGGTGAAGGATACCACGGGCAAGCAGTAAGGTTTAGCATTTAATAAAAAAAATAATGTTAATTTTATCTACCCATATAACAATCCGATTACAATTTAAATCAAACTATTTATATTGTAAGTTGTCATTAAAATTCTAATTGTGCTACGTACTGCTGATAAAATTATCCGAAGCTAAATCACCAATTTCTTGGTGGCAATATTGCTTTATTTTTTTAAAATCGTTAGTAGATAAATCTGATACTGATTTACCGACAAAGGCATTTAAGCAATATTCACACTTTAAATAAAATAGAAATTTAATAACACATAAATCACTAATTGATATTTAAAAAGACAATTGGGAATAGGGAGTTTTGCATATTAATTTTTTATCTCATTAAGATAAGTTAACGCAATGATGAAAAACAATAAAGTGATTGTGTAAACAAAAAATACAAAAAATTTAAAGTATAGAAAATAAGCAATTAAAAATTATATAGGCATTTGTGAGCCCAAACAAAAAAGCCCCTCATTACTGAAAGGCTTTTAAAGCTGTACCACGTACGGGACTCGAACCCGTGATTCCTCCGTGAAAGGGAGGCGTCTTAACCTCTTGACCAACGCGGCTTATTGCTAGAGG
>JANXSK010000149.1 GCA_025352695.1 Ferruginibacter sp.
TTGCCAGTAATAATAGTTCGATGGTTTTATCTGATGCTGCACACAGTAGGCCTTTACTGTTATACCGCTTGATTTACATGCTGCTATATGGGCTTGCATTACCTGAGCCTGCGTTATATTGTTGTGTTCCATAATCGCAAAGCTCACTACTCATTGTTAAACATGAAAGATGGGGTTGGTGGAGGGGATACTAAAATATAGTTAATGCATTTCTAATTTTTAGTCTGCATAAATTAAATTTTTATTATTACTATGTTTGATTGTATTTTGTTGATTTTAAAATAGTTCTTTAATTTGAATCTTACTATCTTAGACTAATCTAAATTTTTATGAGAGCAGTCGTATTAATAAAAAAAGGTTCCGCTATTAATGCCTTTGAAATAAGAGAGGTAGCGAAACCAACAGTAAAGCAAGGAGAAGTACTTATAAAAGTTGCGGCCTTTGGGTTAAACTTCGCCGATGTTATGGCACGTAGGGGAATGTATAAAGAAGCTCCGCCACTACCTGCTATTTTGGGATACGATGTTGCAGGTACAATTGAAGAAATTGGAGAAGATGTAACAAATTTAAAAAAAGGAGATCGTGTTACGGCAATGACTCGTTTTGGTGGTTATGCTGAATATGCAGTTACGAAATCCAATGCAGTTGCTGTTATTCCTGATGAATTAGATGCAGCAACTGCTACAGCATTGACCACGCAATATTGCACTGCTTTATACGCAGCCTCAGAAATGGTCAATTTACACAAGGGAGATAAAGTATTAATTCAATCTGGTGCAGGTGGTGTAGGTACTGCATTAATTCAATATGCAAAACACCTGCAATGCGAAATTTTTGCCACTGCTGGCAGTGAAGTAAAATTGAATTATCTAAGAGATTTGGGTGTGCATCATCCAATCAACTACAATACGCAGGACTTTGAAAAAGAGATTAAAAAAATTAGAAAACAAAAAGGTATTGATGTAATCTTTGATGCCGTTGGAGGTAAAAGTGTAAAAAAGGGAATCCGATTACTTTCTCCCGGAGGCAGGCTAGTTTGTTATGGCGCTTCGGCTATAAGTAATAGAAATATATTCGGTAAAATCAAGACAATATTGGATTTTGGTTTCTATCATCCGGCCATGTTGATGATGCCTTCCAAATCTATCATTGGCATTAATATGTTGCAGATTGCAGATCACCATCCCAAAGTTATTGAACGTTGCCTTACAAAAGTTATGAAGCTATACGCTATAGGAGTGTTTGTGCCCACTATAGCTAAAGTTTACCTTGCTACCGCTATAGATGAAGCACACAATTATCTTGAAAACAGAAGCAACATCGGCAAAGTGGTGATGCAATGGTAGCTAATTACTATTAAGCTAAAAATTATTTCGATTTTAAAATCAGCAATTTATATAACCGTTCAATTTCCGCAGTATCTGCCGCAGGCAGCAGTTCGGTAGTTTCAAATTTCATTTTTAAAAATAATACCATTTTGTGTTGCGGATACTTTACAAGAATTTCATCTATAAATTGACCTGTCTTAATATCCTTTATAGTAGCAGGTGCGGCTACTGGTAATGGTGATTTATAACGGGTTGCCTTTTTTAATATTACTGCCTCAAGTGTAGCCAGTTTACCCACCGGAATAGTACTTACTTTTAGCGATTTGGTATGCAAGTCCTGCAATTGCTTTTTACTAAGTCCACCCCTTTCCTCATATTGAAATAACAAACTTTTTAAAAAATTAGATTCAGGATAAGCTGCTATCGATAATTGCAGCACATCTTTTATAATATCTACATTCGGATTTTTTCTTATCATATTATAACTACTAATTAGCTAAAATTAATTCATTTTTTTACTAATCAGTTTATAAAACAAAATTATGTGATTTACTATATTACATTCCAATGCCGTTAAGTTAAGCAAAATTAGCGTGTACTTCTCTGCTAATCATATATCTTTGGGATCAACAAAATAGGTACAGGATTATAGGGGTAACTTTTTAAAAAATATAAACACGAATCTGGATGATGAAGATTTTAAACGCTGAAACACCAACGGCTGTAAAGGATTTGTTCGAAGCCGGATTCTTACGTTTAAAATCACTTTCCTTTTCATTTCGCAATTATTGAGACGTTCGATACAAAGAGAACTAAATGATTTTTTCGGTAAACTGAATGAATCAGATT
>JANXSK010000192.1 GCA_025352695.1 Ferruginibacter sp.
CAAGCAAGTATTAAATTTAACGAGGTTAATATGCGAAATGCTCGACTTAACCAGGATCGAAGATGACACGCTGCAGTTTAAAATGGAATTATTCAGCCTTAATAATTTACTTGATGAAATAAAAGAAGATATTTTAGTATCTAAGCCTAAATATGTCATTGAATTGAACCATGATTTTTCTGCTTCAATATTTGCCGATAGAGACAGGATTGGGCAGGTTCTTATCAATCGTATAAACAATGGCATTAAATACAGTCCTAAAAGTAACAGGATTGATATAAGTATTTATAAAACTGGTATGGACAAAGTAAGTGTAAGTGTAAAAGATTTTGGTATTGGGATAAGTAAAGACGAGCAGCAGAAAATATTTGAACGCTTTTATCGGGTTAGTGGCAAGAATAAACAAACTTTTCCTGGCTTTGGGATTGGGTTGTTTATAGCAAGTTCAATTATAGAAAAGCACCATGGCACTATAGTAATTAACAGCGAAAAGGATGAGGGCTCAGAATTTATTTTTACTCTAAATATTGCACCGGAAAATAATTTATAGAATAGAAAAACTAAAAAATCTTCATTCTTTATGATGTGCATCGTCTTCAAATTCATTGACTAATTTACACGTTATTCACAGTTGTTTTAAATATCTGTGTTTTACTTTTTAAGTTTAGTTGTTCACTTTTGTTTGATCATTTAAAGCAGACTTGGTGTTTTAGTTTTGGGGAGATCTAAACCAAATAGGAGTAATCAGATACCGTGGAATAATCATTCATTTTGTTTAAAGGTTGTCTTGCACAAGGCAACTTTTTTTTATTCTTTAGCCTGTGCCTTTAGCAAATCTCCCCACTTTAGCTTTATTTTATGATAGCTTTTCCAAACTTCCTTTTACGCACCCTGTCTTAGCTGGGTCTCGTAGCTTGTTTGCCACTCAATACTTCTGTGGAGTAGCTGTTTGTTATAAAAATTAGTGAACCTTTTTATTTCAGTTTCTGCTATGTCAATATTACTAACATTTATTTGTTTGTCTTTGGTGAATTCTTCTTTAATGGTTTTATTTATTCGCTCTGCTATGGCATTTCCCAATATGCCCCTCTTTACATCATGCTTATTTTATCTGTCATTTTTGCAGCAGATTTACAGGCTGATAGCAATATTGCACACCGCTATCAGTCTGAAAATAATAAACATCAGTTAAACATACAGCCATTGAATTTTTAGCATAAAGCTGTAATTATCATACTCTAGCAGATACGCATAAATGCTTTTTAGGAACAATACTAACATCGCTGAGTACCCGGTATAATAAAAATGGCAATACCGGTGAAACTAGTTTTGTTTTAAAACATACCGAACCAATGTGCTGATAATTGATGACCACAAAATTATAAGAGACAAATTAAAAGTGATGCTCGACTCATTAAGTAAATTTCAACTGATTAAATTTGTTAAAGCAGATAGTGAAGTAGATGCCATTAAAAAAATAAATAAAAATACTTTTGAAATAGTTATAATCGACTACTATGGCCAATAATATAAACACCGGGCATTTTCAAAATGTAAGGACTTACAAAAATGAAGAGGCAAAACTGAAATCTTTATTGTTTGAGGGTACAGGGCAAATAAGGACATAGAAAGCATTTCAACTTTGTGAGAGTTTTACAAAGGTTAAGGATATGTAATTTTATAATTAATATTTTTAGAGAACAAGCAAAAATGTTTGTCATTTTTTTATTTAGACTTATAAAACCAGGAAACGAGCCACGCCTGAGGGCATGGCTCGTTGGGGTATTTGACATAAAAAAATATTTTCAGAAACATTTTGACCAAATGTGTGTTGGTATTTATAATTTAAAAATTTGAAATTATTTAAAGAAACTTTATGCCGACAAACGATCAAAAGAGATTTATGCAAATGGCTATAGATTTATCTGAGCAGTCTGTAGATGGAAAAAAGGGAGGGCCCTTCGGAGCAATTATTGTTAGAGAAGGTAAAATTATGGGAAGTTCTGGAAATTGTGTTTTCAAAAATACCGACCCTACAGCACATGCAGAGGTAATGGCTGTAAAAGATGCTTGTAAAAATATGCAGAGCATTGACCTTTCAGGCTGTGAAATCTACTCTTTAGGCGAACCATGCCCTATGTGTACAGCAGCTATATACTGGGCAAATTTAAAAAAAATTTATTACTGTAACACAGAAAAAGATGCAATGGAATATGGATTTATTGATAAAGAAATATTGGCTGAGTTAAAAAAGCCTACTGATAAAAGAAAAATAAAAAGCATACGGATTACCAATTCTGGTGCATTGAAGGTTTTTGATAAAGCATTAAAAACACATCTATAGTACAATTTACCGATCCATATTTGTATATGCATTCGACAGATGATTGAATGCTGTTGGTTGGAGGAAAAGACGCTACTGTTAATTTTCTGATTTTACAGCAAACGTTTAAAGAACATAAAATAAATAGTCTTTAAAAAAGATTAAAAAATAGTATCAGGTACAATATCTAGTGATAATTTTAGTTGGCAGGTACTTTTGTTTATACTAAAGACGGGTTATTTTATACCGGCTAATCACCTGAATATGAAATCGCATAGTTTGTAGTTGGCTTGGTGGAGATGAAAGCACATTTTCAATTCAGATTATGGATTTTATTTATGATTTACTGTAATGCAAAAAATGAACTCTTCCTAACTTATCTTTTTTGGGCTGATAAAAACAACTTGTTATACAATATCTACTTTTTAACGCTAATTAGAATATTATTGAAAGAAAAGATGATGGTAAATTGGTCGAAATTATCCGATAATATAGTGCATTTACAGTCTAATCTGTACATTGAAGTATTTATTCTTCATTAACTCTCCCAGAAAGTAAAAAATTGAGATCGCCAATATAAATATAACCAATCGATGAAAAGATTGCAATGAAACCAAGATGTCATTAAATGCGGTAGCTATTTTAAAATAATTACAACCTTTTCTCTTTCTCCTCCTCAATAATTTTCTTAAATTCTTTTTCACTTGGCAAATTGATTAAATACTTTCAAACAAATACCTGTTGTGGCAAATACATTGTGGTATATTTTACTAAGCCTCATTTTTACCAGAACATACAATAATACCGATGGGATTATAGTAGCCATTGGCAAATTTGTTGTCTCCATAATTATTGAGGTACATGTTAATTTGACCGGAATCTGAATGATCGAACTCTTTTATTATAAGGTTTAGAAGAATATGGCATTTTAGGATTCTGTAATAAAAAAACAAGTCGATTAAATAATGCTTGTTGTCAAACTTTATTCTCTTTTGCCTTGCCTCAAAATAAAACCCTTTTCCAATTTCAACCAGAAAATTCTGCAAGTTGATAATAATACTTTGCTCCAATTCAGATTCACTGTAGGATGGGTTTTAATTTAACCCCAGGAACTTTAACTAATAAATAGTACGAAATACATCTCAAGGTTTCCAATCATTTTCAACTATATACTACCAGCTTTTATTTATTATTATCCGCTTATTGCATTTATATTAACCCAATAATAAAGAAAACCAATCCAACCATAGCTATTGAAATACCCACTATCCACAAAAAGGTTTTTTTTGTTAATATTGAAATGGCAGATATAGCAATTGCCACCTGAAAAAAAGTTACGGCCTTTGCCAGCCAGCCATGTTTTATCAATTCTTCTTCACTTAATTTTTCGAATTTTTCTGCGGATAGCTTTATTTCGGCTGCTTCCTTTTTACTTTCCTCCGGAGATTTAATGGCAAGGCTTGCTACCGATATTTGTAGCTGACGAATTTCGGCCTTAATGGATTTTGCTTGGTAAAAAGCCCATTGATCAGAAGCTTTTATTTGATTAATTAAAGCTTCGTTAGAATGATGACCTGCCAACAGTCCAGCCATTGCAGCAAGGACTGCCATAATTGCTGTACAAATAGCTATGTACATAGATAATTTACCTTCTCCCTTTTTAAGTAACTCTTCGGTTTTTTCATTAATTGTCTCATGCAGGTGTTCGGTTGGTATTTCAATTTCTTCCATAAAAAAATTTGTATCGTAAATGTATTGCATAGAAACCAAAAGTTTATTTCATTCCTATGTCCTTAACAGATTGTTTTGTGAAAAGCAATTTTTTGATAATTATTGGTACTAATTTTTTTAACAAATTAAGAAGCCCATATTAATAAATCAGCGTTCAAACCAGGATAATTAATACAATTATTATCCGATAGCTACAACGGATTTAAAATTACTGTTTTACATTATATCTTGTTAAACAGTAGTTATCAGTTAAAACAATCAAATTATTAATCTCAATTTTAAATATTACTTCATATCACCTTTTTCTATAAAAATAAAAAAAATGAAAAATGCTTTAATATCAAGATCAATAATAATATTGGTTGCCAATATGCTGGCAAGTTGTTCCAGCAGCAATTACATAGCATAAAGTCCGGTTTCTGCAACTATAACTTATCAGTCATTTTATGATAATTTATCTCCTTATGGCACCAGGATAAATTACCCCGGATATGGGCATGTTTGGAACCCTCGTTTGGAAGCTGGTTTTAAGCCATATGCTACGAGTGGCCATTGGGGATATTCCAATGAAGGATGGGTATGGCAATCAAATTATAATTGGGGATGGGCACCTTTTCATTATGGGCGTTGGTTGTATGATGATATGTATGGTTGGCTATGGATACCTGGTTACGATTGGGCTCCTGCCTGGGTAACCTGGGGTTCTGTTGGTAATAATTATGCGTGGGCTCCCTTAATGCCTGAAGTAAATGTGGGTGTTCAATTTGGAGGCTGGAGGCCACACGTTTATTATTGGAATATTTGTGGAAGAGAACATATTTACGACAGAAATATTTCTATTGTTTTAGTTAACAATGTACAGAATAACACTACAGTTGTGAATAACAATATCACAAAAAATATTACCATCATTAATAATTATAATACTAGCCGAACAAATAATTATTATTCAAAAGGACCAGATGTAAATGAAGTACAGCAATACACACCTAACAAAATTGAACCAGTCGCTTTTAAAGATGTAAACAACGTAAAACAGCAAAATCAAAAAGGAAATGTAATGGAAGTTTACAGGCCTATAATTCAAAAGCCACAAACAGCAGTTTTGAAAACTGAAAAAAACAATGCTGAAAATTTTTTAAATTCCAATAACCAATTAATAAACACAGACAATAAAAAAAATAAAAGTCTTCCAGCACTAGCAGAAAATTTACATCCTCAAAGCGCAGATAAAACAACCAATAACACAAAAAATATTGGTAGAAACGAGGCACAAGTAAACTTAGAAAAAGAAAAAAATGATCAGTCACACACACAGTATCAAAATCCACAACCACATAAATTTAGAAAGGCAGAATTGCAACAAATTAAACCAGTTCATATAAACAGTCAGCAACCATTTACAGGACCAAAACAACAAAGAAAAAACATTCAGCAACTACCAATACAAAAATATGCTGATAATACAAATAATTTTGGTAATAAAAAAGGTAATAATAAAAGAGATTATTAGTTAGCTTAATGAAATTAGAACTAAGATATAAACTGCAATCTTACAAATTAAACACATAAAATCAACAATACTTTTTGTGTATAAATTTGATAAAGATGGTACCGTAAATAAGCTGGGTTAAAGTTGTTACATAATAAAAAGCCTTAAAATAAGTTCTTAAAGTTTGATAATAATGTGGTGAAAAATACTTTTATAAATGAAAGCAGGCAAAACCTCATTGATAAATTAAGAGACTTTAGTTGAATGCTTAATGAATGGTCCATTTAAACCATCTCAGCACTTATAAAGGTTTAACTTGCAATTGATTTATTATTAAAAATCATGAATAGCAAATTTTAATGCTAATATTTTGAAAAACATACAGAACTATTTTAACTTAGGGTTGCTCATTAGTGTAACATTTCTTTTTAGTTGCCAAAAAGAGATTAAACCTTCCACTCCCACTGTTACTACAGACTCTGCAACAAATGTATTATCAAATACAGCCATTATTTATAGCAAAATTTCGGGTGATGGAAGTATTGCTATAACAGCACGGGGGGTGTGCTGGAAAAGCAGTCCAAACCCTACTATCAATGATAATAAAACCTTAAACGGAACGGGAACTGGAATTTTTATAAGTAACATTGCCGGGTTAATTCCCAATACTATTTATTATGTAAAAGCTTATGCAACAAACAGTGCAGGAACAACTTATGGTGCTGAAATTAGTTTTACAACAGAAATGCCAACTATTATAATATCAGCGCAACAATGGATGTTAAAAAACCTTGATGTTCCAACGTATAGAAACGGGGATATAATTCCTAAGGTTACAGATAGTGTTCAATGGGCTAACTTAACAACAGGTGCCTGGTGCTATTATAAAAATGACCCTGCCAATGAAGATGTTTACGGCAAATTATATAATTGGTATGCAGTGAATGATGCTAGAGGATTAGCTCCCTTTGGCTGGCATATACCAACTAAAGAAGAATGGATTACTTTAACAGCTTTTTTAGGTGGAGATGCGACTGCAGGCGGTAAATTAAAGGCAACAATACTGTGGAATAATCCCAATACAGGAGCAACTAACGAAAGTGGATTTACTGCCTTACCCGGTGGATTGAGAGGCGGTGATGCAAAATTTGTAAACATTGGAGGATACGGTTACTGGTGGACAAGTAAAGAGCATGATGCAATAAGTGCTGTAGAAAGAGGACTTCAATTTGATATTAATGATAGTTACATGTATTGGTTAAATAAGCGTTGTGGAATCTCCGTTCGCTGTATCAAAGATTAAAAACTTTGCCCTCTAAACAACAATTTCTTATCGCCACAGCGCAATAGAAATTACTTTACTATTTTAACCTGAATGCGTTTCTCCATTCTTTTATCTCAGGTTTCCTTTTAAAGGGCTAGGATATTTTTTTTACATCAATATCCCGAATTCAACTTTTTAACTGAAGTTATTTTTTACAGTACTCTGCTATTCTTTACAAATTTATTACGCAACAGGGCATCGATAAACCTACACCCATTGCCGGCAACTTGACAGTATAAAATGTTTGGCAATTATTTACTGTTTTAGCAGGAAGTTATAATCGGTATCAAATACCGGCGAATTTTATAACGCTTAAACTAAAACAATAAATACTCCAGAGATAATTAAAAACCCACAAGCCATAGCAAATTATAATAAGCTGTATGCTGGAAAACAAGTAGCGGAATACCCGATATACCCACTGCCGACACTGGTACAAAAAATATGCAAATAATTTCTTCAATAAAATGCCAGTGTTATTTTTACTTTTTTGCTAAATTCTTTGTAAATTCAGTTGTTACTTAAACAGCCATTAAAAAACAAAATCTTTTCTTTATGAATTCACGTCGTAAATTCTTACAAAAATTAACTACTGCTGCAATTGCCATTCAATTTTCGCCCGATATTATTGCCGCAAGCTATAAAAATGTGTACAACGAACCCTACGACGGGCCCGTTTTAAGAGTGGCCATCATGGGATTGGGCAGTTATGCCAACAGGGTTGCAGAAGCAATGCGTGACTGCAAAAAAGCAAAAGTAGTAAGCGTTATTAGTGGCACACCTTCTAAAATAAAAGACTGGCAAAGCAGGTTTAATATTCCTGAAAAAAATTGTTATACCTACGATAATTTCGACCAGATTAAAGACAATCCCGATATTGATGCCGTGTATGTTATTACACCAAATGCCTTGCATCGCAGCCAGGTGATACGGGTTGCAAAAGCAGGTAAACATGCAATCTGCGAAAAGCCAATGGCCATTAACGCTGCCGAAGGACAGCAAATGATTGATGCCTGTAAAAAAGCCAATGTAAAATTACTGGTTGGTTACAGAATGCATTTTGAGCCAAAAACGTTGGAAATAATCCGCATGCGTAACAATGGTGAAATGGGAAAAATTTTATTTTTTCAGGGATGGTGTGGTTTTGCAATTGGAGATCCTACGCAATGGCGGCTGAACAAGCAACTTTCAGGCGGCGGCTCTATAATGGATATTGGCATTTACGCCATTAACGGCGCCCGTTATATGGTAGGAGAAGAACCCATTTGGGTTACTGCTACCGAAACAAAAACCAACAAAGAAATATTTAAAGAAGGTGTAGATGAAACCATTCAGTTTCAATTTGGTTTTGCCAGTGGTGCAGTTGCCTCTTGCTTATCAACCTACGCCATGAATAACCTTGACCGCTTTTTTTTAAATGGCGAAAAAGGCTATGCAGAAATGCAACCTTCCACTGGTTATGGGCCGATACAAGGCCGCACTTTTAAAGGCGAATTAACCCAACCACATGTTACACACCAAACCGTACAAATGGATGAAATGGCCTCCATTATTTTTGAAAATAAACAACCCATAGTACCCATAAACGGCGAAGAAGCTTTAAAAGATTTAAAAATTATTGATGCTATTTATCTGGCTGTTAAAACGGGTGGCAAAGTGAAGTTGAAATTGTAAGCTTAATACATATTGTGATGATGTTATCCTGCCAGTATTATTTTTATTATGTGTAAAATCAAGACTACTAAATTTTGAAATAAAAGTGCTTTTAATGAATTATTAAATAAAAATAAAAAAACATTATGTATCTTAACAATAGCAAATCACAATAAGGATCATTCCGCAATGATTTACACGAGCCTCGACGTATTCGGGGCATTTTTATTTCCTTAATTTAAACCCTAAACTTAAATTATGAAAAAAATACTAGGCCTTGATATAGGAACAAACTCAATAGGATGGGCATTTATAGAAACTAATGTTTACGACAATCCTGAAATACTTGATGGAAAAATTATTCAATTAGGT
>JANXSK010000213.1 GCA_025352695.1 Ferruginibacter sp.
TAATATTAATGAAAGAATGAAAGTAAAAAAAAGCGGCAGCTAAAGTTTATTAAAACATAAAAAATGCCCACTGTAAAACAGCAGGCATTTGTATTTCACGAGGTATAAGTTTATAATATTTATTTTTTATCTACTACTAACATAATGGCTCCCAGGGCTGGTATTGTAACTTTTATACCATTAATAGTAAATGCTGAACGGGCTTTAAGTGTTGTGTAAGTAATTGGGCCGCCGGCATCACCAGCAGGGCCAATACCGTTTACCAAAACCTTTCTTGAAAACTCGCCATTATCATTACTTCCTTCCAGGCTGTACCAATAAAAGCGGCTGCCGCTATAGAAATTTTTCATTTTAATTTCTACTGTTTGTGCGGTACCTGATGTATTCACCAGGTTAACATTTACCTGGCCCGAAGTGTAAGTAGATGCGTAAGATTTTACAGCACTGCTACCAAGCACCGTGCTGTTCACCAGCCTGTCGCCCAACATTTTTTGTAAATAATACATATAATAAAAGCTGGGGCGTGGCGTCCATTTAGCAACAGCTCCAGGTTCATCACCATTGCTAAAAAGTCCATGATCATCTCCATTACTCCAACCGTTTAATACATCCCAGCGGGCCGACATACCATATTTATTTTTTAATGCCTCCCCCATTACCAATACAGCAAACACGCCACTGGTGTTAGATACCTGTTGTTTTGATCCGATGGAAAACATATTCCATTCATCCATAGCAATGGGCTTAACGGTAGCTCCATTGGTCTGCAATGTTTGGGTCACAAATTTTATTACTGTCTCGGCTTCCGTTAATGCTGACCCTAAAATGATAGCTGCATTTGCATTGGTATTGTATGGAGTAAAGTAATTGTGCACCACAAAAAAATCTGCTTTGTTGTTAATGCCGGGCATCATCCCGGCATTCCATGTTCTGCGTGTATTTGTTTGCCATGATTCGGTTGAAGGCGATTCTGCGGTAACCGCTCCTATGTATATTTTATTACCAATTTCTGTAGCAGCTTTTTGCATGGAATCTACAAACACCTTAAAATGCTGCGCATATAAAGCCCCTGTTAAATATTCCGGTTGCCCATCTTTATTGGCCGATACATCAATGCGGTATCCCCACTCCCAATTACCATAATTTTCATTTCCTATCTCCCACAATTTGGTACGACCATTATCGAACCGCACCCAATCTGCTGCAAGATGTGCAGCCACTGCAACGGGATTACTGCCAATACCATAACGTGCATAACCATAATTTATAGTTATAATTCCTTTATTGTTGGTTTGCTGCAACATGGTATAATAATTATCCAGATTGCATTGCCAGTTATAATTTGTTTTTCCATAACTATAACCTGGTTCCTTTTTAACGCCTGCGTCGTCATTTATCATTACAGGCGCATCGGCAGGCCGTGCATCCTGTGTTGCATTCCAGAAATAAGCATCGCTGGAACTTCCTCCGGGAAAACGAATGATATGGGGATGCAAGTTGGTAATGGGATCAATAATTCTAGCATCACCTGCTACAGGTCCCATCCACCAAACAGCATTGTGCCCAAACTCTGATAATGGTATTTTGGTTATGATATCTGTTGCATCAACTGTAATAGTACTGGTGGCAGCCACAGCTAATATTGCTTCTTCAAAAATAGGCGCAGTAAAAGTTTTAGCCAGCCAGTCGTCTAAAAAAAAGCCAATGGTATTGGCCGTGGCAGGATCAATACCGGGCTTTATAGTACTATCTGTAGCACCGGTTCCGCCGCCGCCTGTTGGTGGAGTAATGGCAACGGTTGGCGTTTTCTTACAGGAAAAAATAATTGTAATTAATAAGATGGCTGAAGTTTTAAAAAAACTTTGTAAATGAAATGTCATTTTATAGATTTAAAATTATGAACGACTAATTTTTATAACAATTGCCTCTGGATATTTTTCATCTAATAAATAAAACTATAACAACCCTATAATTAATATTAAAAGTTGTTAGTACAATGTGAACAATAGTATTTATTTATGAATAACTGCAACTGCATTTTTGATTACAATACCATACGTTTTAAACCTGTTTTTGAATAGCAGTCCTATTCAAAAACAGGTTTAAAATTGATCATTTTATATTTTAATTATCATGGAGTAATAAATTTAAAATACTGGTATTAATTGAATGATACTGTAAGGCAACACTACTTATGTTGAAAACGAAGGTTATCTATGGCTACATTTACTTTGGATGTTCCATTGTCAAATGCGAGGCCAAAATCACTATTAATTTTAGCCATATCTGTGATAACATTAGCACCATCTTTAAAATCTGAAATAGCAACAGTTACCGTTATCCAGCCATTGGTTTTATAAGAACCTGTAGCAACCCACGGCTTCCAACGATAAAAGAAATCACCTTCGGTTCCCTTTAACCGGAAAGCAAATTCTCCGCCAGTAATTGGATCCATTACATTCACATCAAATTTCATTACATACTGACTTACGTTTGTACCAATAGTAGCTCCGGGAAAATCGTTACCACCATTTCTCCAGAAGAACCCATTCCAACTTGTAAGACTTGCTTCATTTACCCTAAAATAACTTCCGGTAATACTTATAGAACCAAAATTTTCAATCGCCCCTTTATCGCCCCACCAACCATTTTTACCATCAAAATTAAAATACACCAAACTTTGATCAACAACCGGTTCAAGACTTACCACATCGCCAACAAATGACAATGTTTCGCCAGACTCTACAGTTAGGGTAGAATTTAGAACCGTTAAGGTTACTTTACCCTTGGTTGCTGCCAGTGGCACTATAACCACCAATTGCGTATCAGACTGGCTTACAAATGTTGCAACAGGTGTTGCAACACCACTAAAGGAAACACCTGTTACCAGGCTTAAATTAGTACCGGTAATGGTAAGGTTAGTTTCACGATTAACAGGATTAGGTGATAACGCAGTTATGGCTGGCAAGGTTAACACCAGGTCTTGTGCAGATTCTACTGTAAGTGTGGAAGCGGTAACCAAGGTTACTTTACCTATACTTGCTGAAGCAGGAATTTTAACCACAAGTTGGGTTGCAGACTGGCTTACAAATGTAGTAACAGGTGTTGTAACCCCTTTAAACAATATAGCAGTAGTAAGATCAAGATCTGTGCCCGTAATGGTTAAATTTATTTGGTGTTTAACCGGATTTGGAGCCATCATTGTAATAGATGGCAAGGTTACTACAAGTACACTGTCGGTTTCAAATGTAATTGGTTTTGTACCTCCGGTTGAAAGAAATAATGTACCACTACGTGCATTCAGTGGCACCTTAACAACCAGCTCATTTAAAGACTGACTTACAAATGTTGTTTCTGCAATATCTTTCGCAAATGTTATTTCTTTTACCCAATTCAAAAAATCTCCTTTAATGGTAATAGTCTCGCCGGGCCTTGCTTTTGCAGTCATAGAAGTAATTATAACTGGCACTTCAAAATTCACTATTGTTTTTGAGACAACATCACCAGCAGGCGTTTTAAGTGTTGCATAACCTTGCATGGCTGCAGCCGGAATTACAAACACGATACGTTCTGATGTATGTTCTTTAAAAGCAGTTGCTGGCACATTGGCACCTGCCAAATCTACCTCTGTAACCTTATCAAGATTGTTACCAATAAAAATTATATTTTCTCCATGCTTTGCACCTGTTGGGCCAAAACTTAATAACTCAACTTTACCTGAATTTCTAGTTGAATTCTTTTTACAGGAGCCTATCAATACAATAACCATAAAAAGGCATACTATTGAAAGAAACTGTTTATTTAAAATTATTTTGATCATTTTTTTGATTTTTTGATGTAGCAATAATGAACTCTTATTTTTTACTTTTTTATAACCTTTGGAACTATCCTGAAATTATCAAAAGACATATCACAATCAAGGTCTCCACCTCCATGAAACAGCAGCCTGCACCAATATCCACTAGGACTTACTACTAAAGGTGCCCCATAACTTGCAGCAACTTCTTCAAACGGAATTATTATTGTTTGCCATAATCCTTTCGTATCATAAGGAGGTTTCCATAAGTATGCATCATTATTTTCTTTAAGTAACCCCACATTTATTTTAAGCACATTATTGTTATAAGGCTTCATGGTATTTAACTCAAACTTCAGGTTATAATCAGAAGGTTTTAGAATGGCTTCATCAGGAATATTTTTACTGATAGCGCCCATTGCATCTGCAGGGCCGCCGGCTATTTCATTCCATGACCATGAACCTATAGCTTTTTTTACACGTATATAATTTCCGTTAATAGATGGAGGATCTCCAGCTCCGGGATTGGTAACAACATAAGATGCATTCCACCATCCTGTAAAAGGATCGCTGCTTAAAAATATATTTCTGTTATCCCTGAACCAGAAGTCTGATTTTGTTTCCCCGAAATTGGTGGTAATTGTTATCTGACCAGGCTCAGCACCTGTTGGTATTCTTACTTTAATAACTTTATCTTCTACCGAAACCAGCTCACCTTTTACACCTCCTGCAAAAGTTACAGTCAAGGGTTCATAAAAGTAGTCTCCGCGTATTACAGCTTCTTCCCCGGTATTTACATATTCCGAGTTCATTCCCTGAATAGCAGGTTCACTTATTTGTACTTTAAAATCGTACAACAGTGTTTTACGATCAGAAAATATCATTTTAATTTTGTTGGTAATCTCATGTGGAATTGGTGCAGGAACACTTACCAGTATACTTGTATTTGTAATGTAAGTTGGCGTTAACGTTGCCTTTTTATCATTAAACCAAATCTCTGTAACTTTTTGTAAATTTTCTCCTACAATTGCTATAAGGTTTCCCTGAAAAGCG
>JANXSK010000229.1 GCA_025352695.1 Ferruginibacter sp.
CAAAAACAAAGAAGGAAGAACAGTCTTGCAGTTGTTATCATCCTAACACAAGCTCTAAGTGGCTTAACGAACTGTACAACATAAAAGCAAGAAAGGGAGACAGTTAATACTTGATTTAAAAACCAAAAAAGTTGGCTACTGTGATAGTTTGACAAAATAATTTTATAAACAGAAAATAAACTCTTCGCCATTTCAATTTTATAAGAATAGAATTATTTTGCCAATAAAGATAGGCACTGAAAAAATAAATTTCATGTACGATTCTGGTGCAAGTATGTTTACACTTAATGCGACCCCAAAACACTCAAAATCTTTTGCACCAAAGCAATTGACAGACACATTATACAATATTAACAATGGAGAATCAGGTGCAGTCTACAACGCTTTGGGTGGCAAGACTGACAAACAAATTAAAATATTAGGCAAGACTTTCAAGGACATGGTTATTTATTTAGAAAAAGATGAATCGGAAATATTTGAGGAGGCAAAAGTTGCGGGAGCAATTGGAAATAAACTGATTCTTGACCACATTGTAATCATTGATTTTAAGACAAAAAGATTTAGCCTCGTAGACTAAACCTGCAGTACGCCCTTCGCTATTATTAATAGTTCCAGTAAAACTTAATTTTTGTAAATCAGTTTATCTATAAATGCATCCATGAGCCTTGCCGCATTGTCCGCACTCACCTGATCGTCGAGTGTGCTGAAAAAAGTTTGATGGCGGTTGTTGCTTGTTATAAATTGCACACTTGGCTATAACAAAACTATACGCCATTTGAGCTATTCACATAGTGTGCATATTTATATGACAAAAATAGGGTTTTTCACAAATTCCCGTTGTACGTCACCCTAACCGACAGTTTCCATATCAACTTAAACATAAACTCTAATACCACCGCACATTTTGGCACATTTGTGAGGCTTACAAACTGACACACAAATACCAACCATGCAAAAAAGCCAAAATTTTACGGACGCATAGATCGTATTGAGCAACAATGGGCAAAAAAGAAAGTGAACAGATTTATTTGACTGCTATTTATGAAAAACAATTGAATGAACTATATTTACTAATTGCCTGAATAAATATGAATATAAAAGAAGAAATTATTTCGTGGGTAAAAACCTATACTAAGGATTTCCCTAAGTCTCATACAGATTTATTAGAGCAATTTATTGATTACAAAACTCCTTTAGATAAGTTTGATGAATTAGTGCAATACTATGGCAGTGTTATTGTAGAGAAGTCTAAAAGGCGAAATTTATGAACGTTGGGAAAAGAAAATAGTGAACTTTTTGATGCTGAACTTTATCACTAGTTTGGCTATTTGAAACAAAACTATAGAAGAAGCAAGCATTTATTATCAAGGGAAGTAATCGCATTTATAAAAGTAGAAAAGACCCTTATTTACAGGGATTGAAATTTACTGCTTCGCATGGTAGTACTGACGACTAGGACATGCCTGCTAAAATGTAATTAATTCATTGGTATCGCTCGTGATAGCGGCACGATATTTTATAATAAATAAATTATGAACAATAATTATTACAATTCTGAAGATTTAAAAAAGTTTGGTAATATATCAGACTTTCAAAAGAACCTGGGTGAAAAATTCTTCGATTATTATGGAGAAGTTTTTAAAGACAGCGAATTAACAGCAAGAGAAAAATCTTTGATCGCCTTGGCTGTTGCTCATGCAGTGCAATGTCCTTATTGTATTGATGCGTACAGCAGCGACGCTTATGAAAAAGGATGGAGTGAAGCACAGATGATGGAAGCAGTGCATGTAGCTTGTGCCATTCGTGGAGGAGCATCATTGGTGCATGGTGTGCAAATGATGAATAAAGTGAAAGAAATAGCAATGTAAATTATGAAATCATTAAAAGCAGAACATAATATTCTTGCTGATGGCCAAGAACAACTGAAAATATTAGAACATGGACAAACGGGTGATTTTGCTTTAATTCCCTTTCAGCAAAAGTTAGAGCAGTTTGATTTATATCCATTAAAGTCTTCACAGATAGAGATATTTCAGGTAAATATTGGTAAGATGTGTAACCAGGTTTGCAAGCATTGCCATGTAGATGCAGGACCTGACAGAAAAGAAATAATGACAAGAGAAACAATGCAGCAATGCATTGATGTTTTAAAAGTAAATCCTCAGTTAAAAGTAGTTGATATTACAGGAGGAGCGCCTGAATTAAATGTAAACTTTCGTTGGTTTGCAGCTGAAATAAAGAAACTGAATAGACATGTAATTGTCCGCTGCAATCTAACAATCATCGTGGCAAACAAAAAATATTATTACCTGCCAGAGTTTTACAAACAACATAACCTGGAAGTGGTTTCTTCTCTTCCCTTTTATACACAAGACAGAACGGACAGGCAGCGTGGAAATGGTGTTTTTGAAGATAGTATTAAAGCCTTAAAAATGCTTAATGCTGTTGGTTACGGAAAGAACGATACAGGATTAATTTTAAATCTCGTTTACAATCCTGCCGGTGCATTTTTACCACCTTCTCAACAGTCTTTGGAAAGAGAATATAAGCAGGCATTGATGGAGCGATATGACATTGAGTTTAATAATTTGTTTGCTATTACCAATCTTCCTATAAGCCGTTTTTTAGATTATTTGTTGCAAAGCGGTAACTATGAAAGTTATATGGAGAAGTTGGTGAATGCGTATAATCCTGTGGCTGCCGCAAATGTTATGTGTAGAAATACCATTTCTATTGGATGGGATGGTTATTTATACGATTGTGATTTTAACCAAATGCTGGAATTGAAAGTAAATTGCAGCAGCAGGCATATCAGTGAATTTAATATTACGCAATTAAACAGAAGGGAAATAGTTATAGGACAACATTGTTACGGGTGCACAGCAGGAGCAGGTTCTAGCTGTGGCGGTGCTGTAGCATAAACATATTTATTAAATATTAAGTAAATTTTATGCAAGGTGATCATCAATATAAAAGTTGTATACATGCATGTTTAAAACATGTGCTGATGAATGGAGTAAACATAAAAGCTGTACTACTGAATGCCGGAAAACGGCAACTTAATTTTTTGTAAATGGAACAGTTAATTATAGCAAAAAACTTCCTTCGTCAGAAGGGAATAGAAAGTGCGGAAATAGGTATTGTATTAGGCACAGGTTTGCATCAGCTAATCAATTTTGTTGAAGTCAAACAGACGATTCCTTATAAAGACATTCCCGGCTTTCCAATTTCAACAGTGGAGTTTCATAAAGGCAATTTAATTTATGGAACTATAGCCAATAAGAACGTTCTTATTATGCAGGGGCGCTTTCATGCTTACGAAGGATATTCCATGCAGCAGATTGTTTTTCCAATACGTATTATGAAGTTATTGGGCATAAACCAACTCTTTTTATCCAATGCTGCAGGTGGCATAAATCTAAATTTCAAAAAAGGCGATTTGGTTATGGTTGACGATCATATAAATCTTTTAACCGGCAATCCATTAAGTGGAAAAAATTATGATGAGTTAGGCTCCCGTTTTCCTGACATGGGTGAGCCTTATGATGTTGCATTGAAAGCACGATTGCTGCAAAAAGCAATTGCTTTAGGCATTGGATTAAAGAAAGGCGTTTATGCAGCAGTCCACGGCCCAAACCTGGAAACAAAAGCCGAGTACCGTTACCTGAAAATTATTGGTGCAGACATGGTGGGCATGTCAACTGTACCAGAAGTGATTGCAGCCGTTCACATGCAATTACCTTGTATAGCGGTTTCTGTCATCACAGATGAATGCGACCCTGCCAATCTAAAACCTGTGAACATTCAGGAAATAATTGAAGTAGCAGGTAAAGCTGATGGCAAGCTTTCGCAATTATTTATAGAAGTTATAAAAGAATTATGATGAAGAAGTCTTTGTTGATTTTCACAAAAAATCCTGAAGCGGGAAAAGTAAAAACAAGACTTGCCGCCACAATTGGCAATGCTAAGGCTTTTTCTATTTATAAACAACTTATTGAATACACGGTTTCGATAACAAATTATCTGCCGGTAGATAAGTTTATATTTTATTCAGACCACCTTGAACAGAAAGACCTATGGAACGATAAACAATATTTTAAACAGGTGCAGTGTGGGCAAGATTTAGGAGAAAGAATGAACAATGCTTTCGCTTTTGCTTTTCAGATGAAGTATGACAGGGCCGTAATAATAGGAACCGATTGCCCTGAACTCAATGCAGAAATAATGATGAATGCTTTTGCTTATCTCCATTCGTATGACGTGGTGATTGGTCCGGCAGAAGATGGGGGATACTATTTATTAGGAATGAACCAACTATATTCACAATTGTTTAAAAATATTAGCTGGAGCACTCAAACTGTTTTTATAGATACACTCAGCATTTGTAAGCAAAATAATATCAGTTATTATCTTTTACCGGTACTGCATGATGTGGATGAAGAAAAGGATTTAATACACCTGAAAAAGGAAAATGTATGAAAGAGCAACAGTTAATTTTTGTTTACAATGCCCACAACGACTTATTCAGCACTGTTACAGATTTTGCTCATAAATTATTATCGCCGGCTACTTATAGTTGCAACTTATGTACATTAACCTACGGCAATTTCACTGTAAAACAGGAATGGAAATCATTTACGGAAAGATTACCAATAAAAGCTGTTTTTCTTTACAAAGATGAATTTGAAAAGCAGTATAAAATTCAATCGCCGCTACCAGCCGTTTTTATTGGTATGGATGGAATTGTAAAAGTGTTAATATCAAAACAGGAAATTGAAAGTTGTAAATCTTTAGGGGAATTAATAGAATTAGTAAATCAAAAAATACAAACAAATGTTCAGCATCATCATTCCGGCATATAATGAAGCTGACCAGATTGCACAAACAATCAGTATGGCACATGCTGCAAATGGCAGGCATGAAGCAGAAATTATTGTAGTAGATGGTGGCAGTACAGATGATACAATTAAAGTTGCAGAACAATGTGAGGTAATTGTTTTAAAAAGTGAAAATAAAGGCAGGGCGGCGCAAATGAATAAAGGCGCATCTGTTGCCAAACATGATATTCTTTACTTTCTTCACGCCGACAGTGTTCCGCCAAAAGGCTTTACCTCACAAATTTTAGATGCACAAAATAAAGGGATAAAAAGCGGTTGCTTTCGCTTGCAGTTTGATTACGATCACTGGTTTTTAAAAGCCAACGCATGGTTTACACGGTTTAATGTAAATGCTGTACGTTTTGGCGACCAGAGTTTGTTTGTTACCAAAGAAGTGTTTCAAAAATGTGGTGGCTTCAACGAAGATTTGTTGATGATGGAAGACCAGGAAATTATTCACCGCATAAAAAAATATAGCAGGTTTAAAGTGATGAATGATGTTGTAATTACATCGGCAAAAAAATATTTAGACAATGGCGTGTATCGAATGCAAGGTATTTTTTATCGTATCTGGGCACTTTATTATTTAGGATACTCACAGCAGCGGTTATTGAAGCTGCACAGAAGATTAATTAAGAAGCATAAACTTTAAGTATAAAGCAGTTTAAATTTTCAGCTGATGGAATGGTGGGAAACATTTAATAAATGGTTTTTAAGTCTTGGCGAAAAATACAACGTCAATCCTTACCTATTCGGCGGCATTTATATTGGCGCTATTCCTTTCTTTTTTCTTTGTCTTGGCTGGGTAATCAAAAATATTAAAAATAAAAAAGCTTTTACGTTGCCTTTGTTGCTAACTGGATTTTGTTTTATATCGGCTTATTTGTATCTCATCATTGCAGGAAAAAATATTCCTGTTTGGGTGTATGTATTTATAGGCTTCATGGTTGTGTATGGGATATATTCTACTGTAGTAAAAATTAAAAAAAATATGAAAGATGAAACCAAACGATGATAATGCAAAGCTGCCACCCCAAGAAAGACCTTTTAGAATATTGATTATTTCAGGTTCCGGCAGAAGGCAATACAACTGCCCCGGTGTTGATAGCAAATCAAGAACACTAATGCTGAAGATGGCTGAAATGTTGCCGCAGAATTGGGAAATTGATTATGAAGATTTGGGCAATGTTTATGCAAGAGCAAGAATACAAAGTTGCAATGCCTGTGTTTCTACCTCTATGGCACTTTGCGTTTATCCGTGCAACTGTTATGAGAAGGATAGCAAAAAAGAGCCTGACCTGATGTGGGATTTAGACATGTATGCAAGGCTGGATATGGCGGATGCATGGGCAATTATTGGTCCTATAAATTGGTATAGTTGCAGTTCTAATTTAAAATTAATGTTTGACAGATTGGTTTGCATGAGCGGTGGTAATCCCGATGAAAAAACCATTGACCATAAAAATCCTGAAAAGGCAATGGCATTAGAACATACAGAACAATGGAAAGAAATGAGCTTAAATCATTTGGAAGGACGAACAGCAGCATTTTTTTGTTATGGTGATGAAGGTGGTGATGAAATGGATGAAACAGGAAAACCCGAAATTTTAAAGCATAAAAATTATTTCAATTCTGAAGAAGAGCCTTTTAAAGATGAAAGAAATGCTTATGCGCCACTGGTTTGGCAATGCCGCTATGGTGGTGTAGAAGTACCCGATAATTTATGGAAGCATTGTACTAGTGGCAAAGGAAAAAAGTACAGCAACAACCAGGCAGAGGACTTAATACAGGAAAAAGAATTTATGCAAACTTTTGATGAATGGATAAATCAATTTGCAAAATTTGTTGAGCAAAAAGGAAAATTGGAGCCAAATAAATACCGGGCTTATGGCTATAAACCCTCAACTCATATTTGGGCAAATGTACAGGATGGCATCCGCTACTTTAAAATGATGGTAGGAAAAGCACCGAAAAGTTCTTCTCCAAAAATTCAGGATAATCTTGGCTTAAATAAAGATGCAACATGGCATACCAAAAAAGGAGAAGGACAAAAATTGAGAGATAATGATTAAATCCATTTTTGATAGTTATGGTACACCCATTCTGGTAACCATTTTTGTTATGCTCTTTTTCCTTGAAAGCAAATTTCAATTGAGAAAAAGGGTGCAAAGCAGATGGAAAAGAATATTTATCAATTTTATTGTGTCTATTCCAGCATTTGCTTTGCTGCGTTTACTGTTCATTCCTTTAATAATATGGCTTGCGGTGAAGAACCAAACATGGCATATTGGATTAAATTATTTGTTTGCAGCGCCAATTGCGATTAAATCCGTCATTGCATTTTTACTGCTTGATTACTGCAATTATATCTGGCATATTTTGTTACACAAGTTGCCGGCACTTTGGCGGTTTCATTTGGTGCATCATACCGATTTAGATTTGGATATAACTACGGCTTTTCGCTTCCACTTTGGTGAGATGATAGGCTCTGTTTTTTTTCGTGGAGCAGCCATTGTTTTAATTGGTGTTTCACCAGTAATAGTCATAATATATGAGATAACATTTGAAGCAGCTACACTGTTTCACCACAGCAATATCAAACTTCCGTTTCGCTTTGAAAAAGCATTGAACAAATTAATTGTAACTCCAAGAATGCATGGCATTCATCATTCAATGATAAAAAAAGAAACCGATAGTAATTATTCCATTATCTTTTCTTTTTGGGATAAGATACATAAAACAGCAATATTGCTCATTCATCAAAATGAAATAGTAACAGGAGTTCCATCTTATGCTCACGAAAAGGAATTGACGATTGTTAATCTTTTAAAACTGCCGTTTACAAAAATCCGTCAATGGAAAGAAACAAAGGCTGACCGATGATAATTATATTGAATGAACAAAATGAGCATAATTGTCAAAATATAGGTATCAAGAATTTGTAACATTTACTAAAGCCTTTGATATGCAAACCTTTTAACTTAAGCAGCCATGAAATAAGTCTAATAACCACCACAAAAGCACACACATTTGCAAGTCCACAAAACCATGATACAGAGCCAACCTTGCAAAAGATTGTATTTTTTTCCTGCGCTTCTGAATACTCCTAATTTCGGTGGACTCATAGGTTAATGGTGATACGCCCGAAAGAAGGGCAAACGTACAACACGGAGGGTAGCTACAGCAGAGCCTGACATTGTTAACTTCTGCTACAATAAATAAATATTCTATTAAAGGAATTGACTTAACCCAAACCGATTACCAATTTTTTAATATGGTTGATTTAATAAAAATTGAAGGATTGAGCCATTCCACTGTTTTAACTATTATGAGTGAAGTGGGGCCAGATGGATTTCCAAAGTTCCCATCATCAAAACAATTTACTTTCTGGTTAAGGCTTGCACCAAACAATAAAATATGTGGAGGTAAAATACTCAGCAATAAAAAATCTACAGGCAGCAACAGGCTTAAGATTGCTTTGAGGCATTACAGCAATGCAATTGGCAATTTAAAAGATACTCATCTGTCCGATTTTTTTATAAGAGTGGTATACAGAAAAGGAAGGGCAACCGCAATAAGTGCCACTGCAATAAAGCTTGCAGTTATTTTATGGTATATGATCACTGAAAAAATAGCATACAACCTTACAATCGAATATCTGTTCCTGCATCAGAAAAGAAAACTCAGGCTCTTTACCAAAATCAAAAAATGAATTGCTAAATTTGATTTAAAACTTAATGACCTTGAATTTGCAGATGCTTCATTATCAGTAAGTCTCTAAAACGTTAGTCAGAATTTTAAACGCCAACAATAAATAGCCAGTACTTTTTTTAAATTAACTTTTTAAAACTATAAAAAATGACTTCCAGACGTCAATTCATTAAACAGGGTACCGTGTTAGGAATGGGAACCATACTCAGTCCTGAAATATTTAAAAAAGATAAGTATAAGTTAGGACTGCAACTTTATACATTAAATAAAGAATTGAATACCGATTTGGTGGGTACCTTAAAAAAAGTAGCAGCTTTAGGGTATAAAGAAGTTGAGACTTTTGTTGACTATGGGGACATAAATTATTATTGGAAAGTTGAACCTAAAGTTCTAAAACAAATTTTAGATGATGCTGACCTGCATACTTTGAGTGGGCATTACCCCTTGAATAATTTTATGCTTCCTGGCAAAACGAACGATGATTTGAAATACTATGTTGATCAATGTATACAAGGGGCATTAATATTAAAGCAAGAATACATAGTTTGGCCCTGGCTGAACCCCGAGTTAAGAACAATAGAAAAATTTAAATTATTGGCAGAAAAGTTAAATATTATTGGCGAGCAAATTAAAAAAGCAAATTTACAGTTGGCATACCATAATCAAGGTGTCGAATTTGATGAGCAAAATGGACAAATAGGCTTTGACATTATTTTAAATGAAACTGACCAGGATTTGGTAAAAATGGAATTGGATACTTACTGGTTTTCCTATTCATCAAAATTACCAGTACATCATTATTTCGAAAAATATCCCAATAGATTTCCATTGCTACATTTTAAAGACATGGATAAAAACGATAGCGGATTGCACACTGTACTAGGCGATGGAAGTATAGATTTTAAGCCATATATAGTTGATTATAAACTTGCCGGCGTAAAACACATAATGGTAGAACAGGGCAATAACTATGTGCCTAATGTTTTTGACTGTGTAGCACGTAGCGCTAAATATATGAAGCAAAATTTAGTACTATAGAAATACAATTGGCATAACAAAAAAACAACCATCAACAACATGAACTTTGCAAGCAGGGCTGATAGTCATGGGCAGGATTGCTATGGAAAAAACAAATAAATTTTTATCTCTTTTTAAGCTGCCACTTTAGTGTTATCAACATTGGGCTGTTGTTTGTTAACCACAGCTACTACCCGTAACACTAATTTATTTTTGATGGCATTTTAAACGACGAATGAACCTCTGGAGTACAGAGGCAATAATTAGGTAGTTACTCCTCTACAAATATTTTATAGTGGGTTGTAAGAATTTTTATGCCCCAAATTTAAAAATGACTTTTTGAGGGACGACTAATTATTTAGCTTTTTTGCTCTAAAGGCATTTTAATAAGCTGCATAATTAATTTTTTAAAATAAATTTTAATCTGCTTTAATGAAAATTCCTTTTTCATCAAAAATCAGGTCTTTACCTTTAATTTCTGCTTCAAACATATGTTTGCCAGAAGCATCAGTTACTTTGCCCGCTTCTTTTATTTTAGCGCCATTATAATGTTTGGCAACGTATGGAGCAACACTTACTGGTAGTTGATTAACTGGAATAGCTTCTACAATTTCAACAAAAACTGCTGCTGGCGTAAACGTAACAGAATTATCTTCACCGGATTTCCCACCCCAATTTGCTTCATAATTACTTTTTTCCTTTTCCCAACTAACCTTTTTTGCATCTGGATACTTTTTGGCGAATGCTTCTTTTACAGTTTTGGGTACATCTTTTTCTTTTAAATCTTGCGCTTTTATAATGGTTATAGACAATACACTAAATAAAAGCACTAACGATAGCATCTTTTTCATATTTTAGTTTTTATTTTTTACAATTTATAACCCGATTCTGTGGAAATTCTGGAGACGTTTAATTATCTTTTTTATGTAATAATTAAATAGTATTGCATAATGGTAAAAGTTTATTAATTTCTTTCATTCAAAATACTCGTTTTGATTTTACGCATCACTGGAGAAAAATTATTTGCTTAATAAAATTGTATGTATTTAACTAACAATACAGAAAACTAAAATCTAAATTTGATAAGATTTAGATAACATCGACGGGATAATATTATCATTGATTAGTGGCGCTCATCTTAATAAAAATAGAGATGTAGTACTTGCAAAATCATTAATGCAATTGTGAATGCAAAACATTTAAAAACACTTTGCTAATAAGCAATTAATTAGGATAGCTATATTAAAAGGATAAAGATAAACCAAGGTAAATACCATTCTTTTTTGCATAACTATTACTTAGATAATTAAGCCGCCAGTAATATTCAATTGATATTACATGAAAAATATTTTCAATCCCGACACTGGCTTCCATAAAGGGTGTTTTATTGATCAAATTAAAGTTGGAGTTTTTATTATAATCAATATTATCCGAACTCATTTTTCCCCAATAAGAATTGAATGAAAAACGCTCACGCCAACCTAGCTTTTGCAGCACTGGAATTTTATCAAACAAAACGCCACCAAGATAAAACCTTGTATGTAAGCTGATATATTGATCTGCTGCAAATTCATAAGGAGCCATGGTATTAAACTGATACCTACTGGCTACATATTATTCATTTCCATGAGGTATATTTAGTAACAAATATGGTGTGGTACCAAAAACTTTACCCATTTCTAACTTATAATAAAGCATACTCTTCGGTGGTAAACGTAATCTTTGTTTAATTCCAACATTAATTTTATTGTATTCGAACATTGCTTCTCCAAGCTCAAATCCATAAGTATAATTGACAGTTATTACAGGCGAAAAAGTGCCTAGTCTAAGGTTATCATAGTTTATGATTTTAGTAAGTTCTTTTTGTGCATACCGTATTCCAAAAGTGGCTTCAGCTACAGGTAGTTTCTTTTTAAATACACTATTTTAAGGCAGATCACTTGAAGGATCAATTGGCCGATATTTGAAATCAAAAAGAAGATCCATTTCTTTGTATGTAATCGAACCCAATGCACTGAAATTGGGAGATATGTATTGATCATGTTTTATCATTACTTGCTTTACGTACACCCTCGAATAGGGAACTTTTTTTCGTAGTAACGAATTTATAATATTGTTTTTATCCATTTCATCATGCTGGTCTATTATAAAATCATAATCGCTTCCATATCTAATAGTTGTTTTGGTCCACCTGGCTTCGTTCCAAATATATTTAATGCCCAGCATTCCTTTAAGATTTTTATCTTTTGTGCCATAAGCTCCATAACCAAATAAGTTTACTTTTTTACTAATTCCAGGCATAGACCAAAAACCAATACGAAATCGCCATCCCTCAATAGAGTTTTTACTAAGAAATGAAGTGAAAGTTCCAAGGCGTAAAAAATTCCCAAAATCCCAATAGCTTGTACCTGCAAATGCAACTAGTTTTATATCTCGTTGAAACTGGTTGTTTTGCTTTAACGAATCAACCAGTTTATAAATCAATGCCGTTAAGTTAAGCCATTTTGTTACATTTTTTTGTAATTCATAGATTTAGGT
>JANXSK010000233.1 GCA_025352695.1 Ferruginibacter sp.
TACGACCAGTTTGCTGTAAAAGCTTTTCGCTTTAATGCGCTGGATTATTTATTAAAACCCATCGATGGTAAAGACCTGAAACTGGCTGTAGAAAAGGCGATGCAACAAAAGCCAGATCCGCAACAACTACAGTTATTGAAACAACAATTGCATGGCGGAGAAAAATTTCATCCTGATAAAATAGCCCTGCCTTACCAGAACGGCGTAACATTTACTGAAATAAAAAATGTGTTGTATTGCGAAGCAGATAATAATTATACCCGCTTTTATGTGGCAGGCGGGCAGCAATATATGGTGAGTAAAACGCTGGGAGATATACAGGAGGTACTGGAAGAAAGAAATTTTTTAAGGGTGCACCGGCAATACCTTGTAAACCTTGATCAAATCAAAAAATATGTTCGGGGAGAAGGCAATTACCTCATCATGAGCAATGATAAAAATATTCCCGTTGCAAGAAATAAAAAGGAAAAACTGGTGGAAAAATTTGGATGGTTGTGAAGAGTAAAAATTACTAGAAATAATCGGAATAGTATCTTTCAACATTTTTATATTTTTTAGACTTTAAAAATATAGCAAGTATTGGATTTTATAACTGTAAAACAGGCCCTACTTTTGTGTTGTAAAATTAAGAAATATGAAAGAGCAGGAAACTATAAATTATAACCGCATTGCAGAAGCAATCAATTACATAAAACAAAACTTTAAGACACAACCCACTTTAGATGCTATTGCAGAAAAAGTACATTTAAGCACTTTTCATTTTCAGCGGCTTTTTTCTGACTGGGCTGGTGTTAGTCCAAAAAATTTTTTACAATACATTACAGTTGAACATGCCAAGCAAATATTGAAGAACAAGCAGGCAACTTTATTTGATGCCGCTTTTGATACAGGTCTTTCCGGCACAAGCCGTTTACATGATCTGTTCATCAACATAGAAGGAATGACACCGGCTGAATTTAAAAATGGGGGCAAAAATCTATTTATTAATTATAGTTTTGTTGAAAGTTTGTTTGGAAATATAATAATAGCAGCTACCAGTAAAGGTATTTGTCACCTGGCTTTTTTTGAAGCCGAACAACAGGCTTTTGAAATATTACAAAGCCATTTCTCTAATGCAGTATTTAAGCAAAAGCTTGATCTTATACAGCAAAATGCACTCTTTATCTTTACACAAGATTGGCAAAAATTAGATCAGATAAAGTTACATTTAAAAGGTACTGATTTTCAATTAAAAGTTTGGCAAACACTTTTAAAAATTCCGTTGGGGCAGCTGTCTACTTATAGAACCATTGCAGCGCAAATTGAAAATCCAAAAGCCTCAAGAGCAGTAGGCACTGCCATTGGTAGTAATCCCGTTGCCTTTTTAATTCCTTGTCACCGGGTTATTCAATCAACCGGAGTCTTTGGAGGATACATGTGGGGAGGAACAAGAAAAACTGCTATCATTGGCTGGGAAGCGGCGAAAATTTTTATTAATAAATAAAAATAATAGTGTAAAATAATTACAGAATGGGGAACGATAAAGAGTAGCTAATAACTAAATGAGAAAGTACTGAAAAATGGAGGTCAGTTTTAACACTGAAATGATAGATTATCAAATAAAGTAAACTTTCTAAAGTTTTTAATACCTCATATTGGGTGAAATTTCACACTGATTCCTTGTGGATAGAAAACCTGTTTTTATAAAGTAACATTAATCTTTAAGTCTTTTTAAATTTTAACCTGTTTGCCCTCGTGTAACCAATCATTTAATTGAGTTTACTTTCGCAATATATTATACATTGCACTCGAAATTTTATCAGAAAAAAAACGTTCTGAAAAATACCAAATACAAAATATCAAACAAAAATAATTACCTGAATGGATCTTAAAAAAGAAGCAGCCCGAAAAGCAGTAACCTTTATAAAAAACAATACTACTGTTGGGCTTGGTGCAGGTTCAACCATTGCGCATATCGTTGACTTTTTATCTGAAGAAATAAAAAATGGCTTAGCCCTTAAAATGGTGACCGCTTCATTTAATACGCACCAATTATTATTGCAAAATGGATTTGTGGTTCAGGCAATAGGTGATGTGGAAGTATTGGATATTTACTTTGATGGTTGTGATCAGGTAGACAAAAATTTGAATGCATTAAAAAGCGGTGGTGGTATTCACACCCGGGAAAAACTACTTGCCTCTATGGCTAAACAGTTTTTACTGGTGGGCGACGAAGCAAAATATGTAGATCAATTTGATGCTATTTATCCAATGGTAATTGAGTTATTGCCTGAAGCAATTCGCTACGTACCTGCAAAAATACAGCAGTTATTTCCGACCGTAAAAGCGGCCTTTCGAATGAGTGATAAAAAAGAAGGAGTAGCAATTACAGACAATGGCAACTACCTGATGGATGTGCGTTTTGCCTCCTGGCCGAATTTGCAGCAACTTAATAGTTTGGTAAAAGGGATTACCGGCGTAGTAGAAACTTCTTTATTTTTTAACCTTGCTTATAAAGCAATTATTGCAGGTAAGGATGGAATAAAAATTATAGAAAAGACACTGGCGTAAATCTGTTTTTGCAATCTGCCAAATTACAACTTCACGACTTAATCGTATTTACTTACTTTATAAAACTACCAATGCTAATATCAACACCACAAGCAGACTTGTAATGCTTAATGCAATACTCAGCAAAGAAAAACTGCGGTAAGTTTCCTGCATACTTAATCCGCTAAATTGGGCAATTACCCAAAAGTACGCATCGTTGGTATGGCTAACCATCATTGCGCCGGCAGCTGCAGCACTAAGTAGCAATGATAATGTTAGGGGCGTAGTAAATCCAGTAATGGCAGTAATGGGTGCCATTATAGAAGTAGCCACAATAATGGCAGCTGTGGTAGAACCTTGTGCAGTTTTTAAAAAACTACCAATTACATAAGCAATTAATAAAAAAGTAATGGGTGAAAAACTACCATTGTTTACCCAATGTTGCACTACGTCGGCCAGTGGAGTTTTCTTTAAAACATTTCCAAATACGCCACCGGCACCGACCAAAATTAAAATTGGTCCTGCATGACTAATTGCTTCTGCCATCCATTTATTAAACAGGTTTATTTCTTTTCTATTAACCAATAATAAAGAAAATATTAATCCACACAAAAGTGCAATTACCGGACTGCCAAAAAAAAGCAGCCCATTTTTTATTGTTGACGGCAGCGAAAATAGTTCCGCGGCAGATGCAGCAGCAATCAACGATACAGGAATTATTATGGGAAATATGCTTTTCCATAAAGTGGGTAGTTGTACCAAATCTTCATCTTTAATATCGTTAATCGTTGTAGCAATATGGCTGCCTTTTAAAAACCTGGCCGCAAAAAACCAGCACAGCAAAGTAGTGGGAATACTTACCAATAACCCAGTTAAAATAACGGTACCGAGATGTTGACCCAGACCAAGATTGGCTGCTCCGGCAAGCGAACCAGGATGCGGTGGTAGAAAAGTATGCGTAATGTACAGGCCTCCAGCGAGGCCATTTACTATCGCAGTGTAAGATCTTTTACTTTCTTTACTTAATGGTTTGGTTAAGCCATTTAAAATAACAAAACCACTATCACAAAAAATAGGAATACCAACTACTGCCCCAATAACTGTTATGGCTAGTACGGGTTTATCTTTTCCAAAAAAATGAATAATGGCAGCAGCTATCCGTAAAGTGGCGCCGCTTTTTTCAAGTATGGTTCCAATAAAAGTACCCAATACAACCACCAATCCGATATGCGCCATCATATTTCCAAAGCCTTCATTGGCAGTAGTGGCAATATCTTTTAAAGGCAATCCTACGGTTAGGCCTGTAAATAAAGCAGCGGTTAACAAAGCTAAAAAAGGATGCCATTTATAACGGGAACATACTGCCACAATAAAGCAAATAGCAATGGTAATGATAAGTAACAATGGTAGGCCTGTAATCATCGGTTTAAATTAATTTGATAGCTATTTAATTAATAAGCTTGAAGTGCAGATAAATATTTTAATGTTCATTTCTTCCTTTATATACAAAAGATATTTTTATTAAGGCAGCTGCAAACATGTTTTAAAAATCATTCCTTATCTATTAAAACTACTACAAGGTCCATCACATTGGTTTGCGTTGCGCCTGTTGTTATAAGACCGCCAGTTTGTTTAAAATAATTATAGGCATCATTGTGATGTAAATAATGGCCGATATCCAGTTTTTTATTATACCCAATTTGTAAACTGTTATAGTCGGCAACGGCGCCTGCTGCAGCTGTAGGGCCATCCGTGCCGTCTGTGCCAGCAGATAAAAAAGTAATTTTCTGATGAGTATTCGCCTCATCTTTTTCATCCAGTTGCAAAAGTGCGCTTAATACCAACTGTTGATTGCGACCCCCTTTTCCGTTACCAGTAACCTTTACAGTAGTCTCTCCACCAAATAACATGCAGGCAGGTTTAGTGCCCGAATATTTTTTATAAAGTTGTATTATGTCGCGGCCAACTATAGCCGCATCACCTTGCATATTACCATCTATCAAAGCAATATGGTATCCAAGGTTCTTTGCCTTTTCTGCTGCAGCTTTTAATGCAATGCTGTTATTGCCAATAATTTTATTTTGTACCTGTTTAAAAATAGGGTCATTCATACCCGGTGTTTCTTTCACCAATCCATTGATGCCATCATTGATATACTTCAAAATGGGATGAGGTAACTGATTAGCCAATCCATATTTTTCAATAATATTTTTAGCATCACTAAAACTGCTATTGTCTGCCACAGTGGGGCCGCTGGCAATAACAGATAAATCATTTCCGGGAACATCAGCAATAATAAATGAAAACCAATTAGCCTGCGGAGCATGGTGTATTAATTGTCCGCCTTTAACTGCTGAAAGATGTTTGCGAATAGTATTTATTTCATCAATGCTTGCACCAGATTGTAATAGTAATTCAAAGGTTTCCTGCACATCAGCGAGTGTTGCCCCGTGCGGAATATCAATCCACAAAGCAGAAGCTCCACCACTAATCAGGCAAATAATAATATCATTTTTACCTGCTTTTTTTAACAACTGAATAGTTGCAGCTGTTGCCTTAATTCCTTCTTTGTCCGGTACTGGGTGTGCAGCTTCAAAGCAGGTAATTTTTTGAAGTGGCAGGGTATGCTCATATTTTGTAACCACTATTCCAGCTGTGATAAGCGAACCTAAAATTTTTTCAACTGTTACTGCCATGGCGGCACTGGCTTTTCCGGCACCAATAATGTAAATGTTTTGTATTTCTGTAATTAAAAACTGGTTGTCTAAAATGTGCAATAAGTTGTGCTCAATAAATAAATGTGCAGGAATCAACTGAGTTGGTTGAACTGCTGCTACTGCGGCTTCAAATATTTGTATGGCTTTGTCTCTTTTTGTCAATTTTTTATTGCTGTAAATGAAAATTTAATTAGTTGATAGTTTGTAAAAAGTAGTTGTATACCCCTTCAAGAAATAATTATCAGTGGCGTGTTATGAAATTAATCTAACTTATTTAAAAATCTCTTCACATAAGTATTATTTCACATAATTTTTTTCCATCACCAGCTTTTCTTAGCTTACAGAATAATTGTAATAACGACTCTTAAAGCCATTTTAAAAATGAAAAGCATCTTGCCTCTCTTCCGCCAGTACTGTATATTATTTAATTGCCTGTTCCTGGCAACATTCCTTTTCTCTTGTAATAATTCCGGCACAACAGTTAAGTCCGAAAATAAATCTGATAGTATTACAGAAGAACAAAAGCATCTTCCGGAAAATGCATTGAAGGGCCTTGCTATTGCAACAGGGTTAGAAGTACATGTATTTGCTACAGAGCCAATGCTTAAAAATCCAACTAATATAGATGTGGATGAACGTGGAAGGGTTTGGGTTTGCGAAGCATACAATTATCGTCCGGCTGTTAATGGCAATCCAACGAATCCGTTGGGCGACCGTATTATGATATTACAGGACAATGATGGTGATGGAAAAGCAGATACTGCAAAAGTATTTTATCAGGGTACTGAGCTAAATGCACCTTTAGGGATTTGTGTATTAGGCAACAAAGTAATCGTATCTCAAAGTCCAAATGTTTGGGTATTTTATGATGATAATGGAGATGACAAAGCAGACCGTAAAGAAATACTGTTCAGCGGTATCGGTGGTGAGCAGCATGATCATGGCGTACATGCTTTTACGTTTGGTCCTGATGGAAAGTTGTATTTCAATATGGGTAATGAAGGAAAAACTTTAAAAGATAAAAATGGTAAAGATGTGTTAGACCAGGATGGAGATGTTATCGGTCCCAAAAAGTACAAACAGGGAATGGTTTTTCGTTGCGATACAGATGGAACTCATGTAGAATGTTTAGGTAATAATTTTCGTAACCCTTACGAAGTGGCGGTGGATAGCTATGGCACTTTGTGGCAGAGTGATAATGATGATGATGGCAACCGGGGTACACGTATTAATTATGTTATGCAATATGGAAATTATGGGTATAAAGACGAAATGACTGATGCAAGCTGGCAGGCAAACCGCACCAATGTTGAAGATTCTATACCATTAAAACATTGGCATTTGAACGATCCCGGCGAAGTGCCCAACTTGTTGCAAACTTTCGCTGGTTCCCCAACAGGTATGGTTATTTATGAAGGTTCCTTATTACCGGCACAGTTCCAAAACCAGATGATACATACAGATGCAGGACCCAATGTGGTACGAGCTTATCCGGTTAAAAAGAGTGGGGCAGGTTACACCGGCGAGATAGTAAATATTTTAAAAGGCGACAAAGATCAATGGTTTCGTCCGGCTGATATAAGCGTGGCGCCAGATGGTTCCCTGATTATTGCCGATTGGTACGATCCTGGTGTGGGTGGCCATGCAGCAGGAGATCAAACCCGTGGAAGAATTTACAGGGTGGCACCACCAACATCAAAATACACTATTGTTAAACAGGATTATAATTCTGTACAGGGAGCAATTACCGCTTTACAAAATCCAAATTTATCCATGCGGCATCATGCATTTATTGCATTGCAACAAATGGGAGATAAAGCAATTCCGGATCTTGAAAAATACTGGATTAGTGCTCATGATTCCCGTATGATTGCGAGAGCTTTTTGGGTGCTGGTAAAAATGCCGGGGGTAAATGCCGGAAAATATATTAAGCAATCTCTTAAAAGCGGCAGTCCCGATATACGTATCACAGCCCTGAGGGCCGCTATAGAATTAGATGCTGACGTAATTGGTGTTGTTAAAGTATTGTTGGAGGATAAAGACGCAGCAGTAAGAAGAGAATGTGCGCTGGCATTGCGACACAACAAATCTCCCGAGGCAGCTGAATTATGGGCCACACTTGCTATGCAACATACAGGCAAAGATCGCTGGTATCTTGAAGCATTGGGTATTGGTGCCGACAGGCAATGGGATAAATTCTTTGCTGCATATCTTACCAAAATAAATAATCCTTTACTAACGGAAGCTTCCCGTGATATTGTTTGGCGTGCCCGTACAGATTTAGCCGTACCTTTTATCGCTACCTTGGCGACAGATGGCAACCAACCGTTGCAAACAAGATTAAGATATTTTCGTGCTTTTGATTTTAATACTGGTTCAGCAAAATCAACCTTGTTGTTAAAAATGATTGAGAAAAATAAAAGCAATGAGGTGGCTTTAAACAAATTGGTGTTGTATGCATTGGATATAAAAACGGCAACAAAATCGCCGCTGGCACAAAATGCATTGGCGAAGGTATTACAATCCGTAAACGGAACAGACGAATATATTGAACTGGTAAGCCGTTTCGAAGTAAAATCTCAAAACAAAAATTTGTTGCAACTGGCTATCAATAAATCTGATGAATCTGTAGGTAAAGATGCTGCCGATTTGTTATTGCATCTTGGGGGCAGTAAGTTAATATGGAAGGTGATTAATGGAAAAGATACTACCCAACAAAATAATTTATTGGCTGCGCTTGCTGGTATCGGAAGCAAAGAATCTGTTGATGTGTTGCAAACAATTGCTTTATCAAATAAATATCAATTGACATTTAGAAAACTGGCAGCACATAAAATTGGTAACAGTGGCAGTGGAGAAGAAAGGGTATTGGTACTTTTAAAAGACAAAAAAATACCAGCCCAGTTAATACCTGCTTTGGTAGCGAGTGTAAGCGGTGCATGGCGTTCAGCCGTTCGTACAGAAGCGGAAAGCTATTTACCCAATAATGGTAAAACTGTTATCGCTAAAGCCGCCCCAGCAATAAAAGAAATACTCGCCTTAAAAGCAGATGAGGAAGCAGGTAAAAAAATATTTACGGCTTCATGTAATGTATGCCACCAGGTAAATAATCTTGGTTACGATTTTGGACCAAAGCTTAGTGAGATTGGTTCAAAACTTCCGAAAGAAGGTTTACTGGAAGCCATTGTGCATCCATCTGCCGGCATTGGTTTTGGGTACGAAGGGTGGGAATTGAAAATGAAAGATGGCGCTACTCTTTCAGGAATAATAGCCAGCAAAACAGAAACAGATATCGATATTAAATTTCCTGGCGGTGCCCACAAACAATTAAAAACAAGTGAGGTGCAAAGCCAAACCCAAATGAAACAATCTATGATGACGGAAGGGTTGTACAATATGATGACAACGCAGGATATGGCGAATCTGTTGGCATATCTTGCTGGGTTGAAGAAGCAGTAAAAAATACATTTTTTGCAAAATATAAAATTAGCAAAGTAAAATATTAATGTGTTAATAACACAAATAATTACCTTCCTGTTTGCAAAAAAATAAATAATGAAGAAACAACTTTATACAGTAATATTTTTAATAATTGCTTATACCGGCAATACACAAACGCTTTCCAAAACAGAACAACAGTTATTAAAAAGCATTGATGCATCCATGCCTGCAACAATTGCCCTGCTGAAAGAATCTGTAAACACCAACAGCGGTACATTTAATAAAGAAGGTGTACAAAAAGTAGGAGCACTATATGCAAAAGAATTAACAGCACTTGGCTTTACGGTGGAGTGGATACCGATGCCCGATTCAGTAAAAAGAGCCGGCCATTTGGTGGCACACCGCATAGGAAAAAAAGGAAAAAAACTTTTTTTGATCGGACATTTAGATACAGTTTTTGAACCCGACATGCCTGCAAATCTTTTTACAATGGTTACAGACAGTACTGCAACCGGGCAAGGAGTAAATGATATGAAAGGAGGAGATGTGTTGGTAATTGCTGCACTAAAGGTTCTACAAAATAAAGGGTTGCTAAATGATGCTACCATCACAGTATATTTTACCGGCGATGAAGAAAACGCAGCGGAGCCACGTGTAATTAGCCGGGGCGATTTTATTGAAAGGGCAAAGCAACATGATATAGCACTGGCATTTGAAGGTGCCGTAGGTTTAAATACGGTAGCAATAGCACGGCGCGGCGCAAGTGAATGGAGAGTAGAGGTAGAAGCAAAGCAGGCGCACTCCTCAGGCATTTTTGGTGCAGCAGGTTATGGTGCGGTGTACGAAGCTGCACGGATCATTAATGAATTTAGAGAGCAGCTAAGTAAAGAGGAATACCTCACTTTTAATCCTGCGTTGTTTATAGGAGGCTCAGATGTGCAGTATGATGTAGCGGGCCAAAAAGGAACAACAGTTGCAAAAACAAATATTGTCTCCCCCAAGGCAGTAGTGATAGGAGATTTGCGTTTTCTTACTGAAGAACAAAAAGAAAAAGCCAGAGAAAATATGCGGCAGATTGTTGCTAAAAATTTACCGGAAACCCGGGCTACCATCAGCTTTATGGATGGAATACCTTCTATGCCTCCAACAGCGGGCAACGAAGCTTTGGTAAAACAACTCAATGGTATCAGCGTAGCGTTAAATTATGGACCAGTAAATGCAGGCAATCCCGGAGCAAGAGGAGCAGGCGATATTTCTTATGTGGCCAACTATCTTGATTGTCTTGACGGGTTGGGTGCATCAGGCAAGGGGGCACATGCACCGGGCGAAATTATCAACCTCTATGAATATCCTAAATTAATAAAAAGAACAACGTTGTTGATTTACCGGCTTACCAGATAATATAATTATGTATAAAGCTGTTATAAAAAAACTTGCATCAATAAATGAAGCTTTTAATTTTTTAATTAATTAAGCCTAATTTTAATAATCAGCATGAAACAAACACTGCAACTGCTATTATTATTCGGTTTATCTATATTTTTATGGGGCTGTCCCTACGATTCTCCCTATGGCATAGATGAAACTGCACAACAAAATATAGATGAGGATTTATTGGGAAGCTGGGCAACTTTTGTAACAAAACCTTCTAATGAAGGAGATTATAAAGCAGACCCTATAAAAGTAATTTTCTCTAAAAATACCGATCAGGAATACAGCATCGCAATTACTGGCTATCTGAATGAATTAAAACCCTACAACGTTATTACCAATGATACCATAAAAGGCAGCGCCTATATCTCCACAGTTGCTGCCAAACAATTTTTAAATGTTTTTATAAAAGGAAAAGTATACATAGCAGAGATAAAAAGAGAAAAAAATAATTTGTCCATGTTATGTTTGTCAGAACATTTTACAGTAGAATATATTAAGAACAGCGCAGCGCTAAAAAAGGCAATTGAATTTCAGTATAAAGTGAGTGTTACGCCTGCGTACGATGATTTTTTTGTGTTAAAATATTTGCAGAAAGTAAATTAATTTTCTCCTAACCATAGATTGGTAACTTTCTGCACAAATAATTACAAATTCTTTACAAAAACGTAATTTGCTTTTTAATTAAACGATTGCAATATGCCCACTAGTAAAATTGCTGGTATTGGTTGTTATATTCCAGAAAATAAAGTAACCAACGAAGATCTTAAGCAATACATGGAAACCACGGATGAATGGATACAGGAACGTACCGGAATCAGAGAACGGCACTATGCCCATCGCACCAAAGAAACCACCACCACAATGGCAGTGGAAGCTTCAAAAATTGCAATTGAAAGAGCCGGCATTACCGCACTTGATATCGACTTTATAGTTTTTGCAACATTAAGTCCGGATTATTATTTCCCCGGTTGTGGTGTATTGGTACAGCGTGCTTTGCAAATGAAAGAAATTGGCGCCCTCGATATACGTAACCAATGCAGTGGTTTCGTATATGCCTTATCGGTAGCAGATCAGTTTATTAAAACCGGCATGTATAAAAACATTTTAGTAATTGGAAGCGAAAAACATTCCTTTGGTTTAGATTTTAGTACCCGGGGAAGAAATGTGTCTGTACTATTTGGTGATGGTGCAGGTGCTGTTGTTTTACAGGCTACTGAAAAAGAAGGGCAGGGAATTATAAGTACCCATCTGCACAGCGATGGTCAAAGTGCAGAGTTACTTGCCATGTATAATCCAGGTACACATGCCAATCATTGGGTAAAAGAGCCAGTAGCAGACTACACGGATGCTGCAATTGGTGAAATGTTTATGAGTGAGCAGATGATTGACAAAGCCCAAAATTTTCCGTTTATGGATGGCCCGGCTGTATTTAAAAAGGCTATCGTAAAATTTCCAGAAGTTATCATGGAAGCACTAACAAAAAACAGACTTACAACAGCAGATATTACAATATTGATACCGCACCAGGCCAATTTGCGCATCAGCCAGTTTGTGCAACAAAAGCTTGCTTTGCGTAACGATCAGGTGTTTAACAACATTCAGCATTATGGAAATACCACTGCCGCATCAATACCCATTGCTTTGTGCGAAGCCTGGCAGCAAGGTAAAATAAAAGAAGGTGACCTTGTATGTATGGCTGCTTTTGGTAGCGGCTTTACCTGGGCAAGTGCACTGGTTCGTTGGTAAAATGGGGTTGCTGTTTTCTAAAATATATTTTTTACTCGGCTTCATTATTTCAATATAGTTTTATTGGCGTTGCAGCCGATAGCTTTAGGCTTGTGTGCTTCGTTTTTTCATTTTTACATCAACAATTTTGTATTTATTTAATTCTGTTGGCTTTATTAAACTATCTCTTTTAAATGAGCGGGCAACTGTTACCTAATTCCTTTAATTTTATGTTCTCGTAAAAGCCTTACATGCATGCAGCGTAAAATAATTTATTTAATAAACCCTATTTCCGGTACAAAAAAAAAAGAATCAGCGCTCAAAATAATTGAACAAAGGACCCAACAACAAAATATTCATTTTGAAATAATACATACCAATGCACAAGGCAATTATTATTTTTTAAAAGAAAAAATTGAAAATGAAGGTATTACCGATATTGTTGTTTGTGGTGGCGATGGTACAGTAAGCCAGGTAGCTTCCTGGTTGATAGAGGAAGATGTTAGTATTGGAATTATTCCCATGGGATCGGGCAACGGATTAGCACTTGCAGCAAAAATTCCCAAAAAAATAAACAAAGCTCTCGATGTAATTTTTCAATGCAAAGGCAGGTATATTGATTCTTTTTTTATCAATGATGTTTTTAGCTGCATGTTATGTGGACTAGGTTTTGATGCGCAGGTAGCACATGATTTTGCCAAACAGCCTACCCGTGGACTTGGTACTTATATTAAACAAACATTCGAGAATTTTATTACTGCACAACCTTATCAATTTGAAATTGTTAATCAGGGAAAATCATTTGCAACCAATGCTTTTTTTATCAGTATTGCCAATAGCAATCAGTTTGGCAACCAGTTTACAATAGCACCTAAAGCCAGTTTAAATGATGGATTGCTGGATATAGTGATTGTAAAAAAAATGAGTAAAATGCGTATGTTGGCGGCTGTAATAAAACAAATAATGAGTGGTAAAATAAATGAACATGACGATCCAACTTTTCATAAAAAAGATGTGTTGTATTTTCAAACCACACAATTAATTATTCATAATCTTGAGGAGGCTCCTTTACATGTTGATGGTGACCCTGCCCGTACTGCAAAAAAATTGTCAATAAAAGTTATTCCGGATGCTTTTAAATTAATACAACCCGCCATCAAAAAAAATCAGGTAAAATAACGTAACTTCAATGAAAACATTTAATAAGTAAAAAATTATCACCAAATGCGTACAGTTGCCAATATTTTAATGAGCAAGCCTCCGGCATTTAATTTTGTAGAACCTGATGCAAAAGTTATTGAAGCGCTACAAATTATGAACTCAGTAAACCTGAGTTACCTGATAGTATTTAAAGAGGATACTTTTTATGGTATTTTTTCTGAAAGGGATTATAGCCGCAATGTAATTTTAAAGGGTTTGCATAGTGATACTTGTCCCGTAAAAGATGTAATGAGTGTATCATTACCGGTAATTGGAACGCAGGATACGGTAGAACAATGTATGCAACTATTAAATTCTCATAAAACCCGTTACCTGATTGTATTCGATGATAATAATTTTAAGGGGATAATTACACTTAATGATGTATTAAGAGAAGCCCTTAATAGCAAAGAAATGGTGTTTGACGAGTTGATGATTAAGCAATCAACTGAAATGAATGATAAAATTTTTTAGTTTTTAGGCAAGATTAAATATGATAAGTTTTGTGCGTACCAACATGAAATTTTTGTAAAAATGGGGAGGAACAAGTTCATTCAATAAATCATTTTTAAAAGTGCATCCAGCTTACTTCAAAATCGCTTTTAATTCTTTTAATACACGCTGATTGTCTACTGTATTGAAAGAAGCAATTACATCTTTTTTTTCTGATGCCGTTAAGTGAAAACTTAGTGCGGCTCCATTCTCCTCCATTTTTGGAATATATGTAAATGCCATTTGTTGGAGCTTAAACTGGCTGTAATTTTTAGTATAACCAAATGCGTCATTCTGAAAATAATCTTGTAAGCTGAACCAGTTGTGCTGTAGCATAGTAGCAGGCTTTATTAAAATATCTGTTATAGTACCAGTTTCGAGTGGGTTTAACCAGGTATCTTTTTGCCTGTCTCGAATTTGAAGCATTATCACACCACTAGTATTTTCTGCAATCCAGTCTTTAAAATTATCCAAAAATCTCAATGTAGTTTCCTGTCCAAAATTATCTCTTAATCCGGCATCCATTACATCTACAACGGGGCTGGTAGGTAACCAAACGTTGGGCAATACATACGGAAAAGTAGCATTCATACGCATTGCGGTAAGCATACGTAGGTTCATTGGATCTTGGTTTTTAAACAAGGTCGCAAAGTCAATCGCATCCGGACTGTAAGTGGTATCTTTTTCAAAAGCCAGCGGCTTCATCATAAAACTTAAGGGCTGTGTGCTTATCATCATTTTACGCCCATCACTAGTTACTACCGAATTAAATATCATCATTGGAATAGCGGCAGTTTTTTCATCTGTTACATAATCCTTTAATTGTTTGTTAAGTATTTTACCCGAATTGTCATTTAGTTTTTCTTCAAATGCAAAGCCCCTGTCTTTGATATAACTGTATGGTCCAACTGAAAATTTTTGTGCAGGAGAAAAAATATCCCTGCTTATCATAGAAGAAAATATAGGGTTCAATAGATCCTGTGTAATATTATCAGTATACAATGATTGATGCAGATTAATATGGGCTCCTTTTCTTTTATTATTGTACAATTCTCTGTAATAAGCTGCCGACAACATACCCCCACTGGCACCACTTATTAAAAAGGTTTGTTGCATAACGCTGCCATTGGTTATGCTATCCAGTTGTTGCAATGTATTCATCACAAAAGTAGCACTGCGCAAACCACCACCACTTACATTTATAAATAATATTACAGGCTTTTTTGCAGCCTGCCGGCTTTTCCAGTTGTTTAATATGCCCAGCATATTGGTTTTGTGGGCGGCAATAATTTGGGGCTTACACAATTGTTGTAAAGATTCACGGCTATACTGCGGTCGCTGATCCTTATTGGTGTAGTTAATGCCATAGGCTTTATTACGTGGGTCAATAATTTCATTTTGGTATAGTATATTAAGAATGAATAACAGTGCTATTACAAACAATAAACTCCAGCTTTGTAAAAAATAAGTAAGTGCCCCTATCACCGCCACCATCAAGGCAAAAAAAATCATAATGCTGGCAGCTGCCGGGGCCTGAAAAAATTTCATATCTAAAAAAAATCCACCTACTATTAAAAAAATAAAGGCCAGTATAATGCCCACCATTGCAGCAAAATGATGGCGTTTAAAAATGGTATCTAAAAAATCCTGGTTGTAATGTGTAACTGGCCTTGCTTTACGGAGTTGTAACCTGGTACTAAAAAAATAGCCTACTTTCATCCCAAAGCCATCAACGTGTTGTTTTTTTGCAGGATCGAAAGTACTTTTAAAATGATCAGGGTTGGCTATTACCGGTGCTATTGTACGTAAAATTGTTCTGTCTACGCCAAAAAAGAAAGCAAATGAAAAAGCAATCAATGCTATCAAACCTGCTAAAAAACCAATTGCCAAAGCAACCTCTTCTCCGATACTAAGTAACTCTTTATTAATGTTAAATTGAATTGATTTGGTCAAGTAAAACGCAAGAAAAATTAGCGGCAGCAAGCTGTTATTGATACAATATTTTAAAAAGGGTTTAGAGGCCGTAGCCAAAAATTTAAACCGCCGCGTATGGAGTATAAAAGTGGTAATATTCCAGCTCATAAAAAAAACACCCATCGCTATACCAACTGTTGCAGCACTCAGTGCATTTACATTTCCCAGGTATTCAGGTACAAAAAACAAGGCATCAGCGCCAAAGCTTTTCATAAAACCGCTATTGATTGTGCTGGTCATCATAGCCCAAAAAATTAACAATACCTGGTACTTTCTAAAATGTAAAATAAGTAACTGAATGGGAAAAGAATAAAAGATATTCCTCAGCAATAGTTTCATGTATAAGGGCTTTTTTTAAATGTACTACTAATAAAAAGAAGTAACGTTATATCCTTATCATCTGATATAATTTTAAGATTTATTTATTTATTTTTTAATACAAATAAGATGGCAACAATACACATTAACAACAACATAGCTACAAACTGGTGTGCTACTCCAAATAATATAAGACGGTTATTATAAGTAGCATTTAAAATGGTTAATATACCTAAAACAACCTGTACAACAACTAATACTAATACGCCTGTACGCAACGCAGTGAATAGGCTGTTTCCTTTAACAAGCCGGGATAAATACCACCAGTAACCAATTAAAATAAATAGTAAATAGGCAATACTCCTGTGAATAAAATGGATAGTAATTTTATTTGCTATCAGATTTTTAAGAAATGGCGACAATTCATTTAATTCTGCAGGAATCATTTTTCCATTAATATCCGGCCAGGTTGGGGCAGATATAGCAGCTTTTAACCCAGCCATAAAACCACCATAAATTAATTGAAAAAACAATACTGAAATAATAACCAGCATTAATTTTTGTAACCTGGGATTGACTACCTTTTTACCGAGAGTTTCCAGCAAACCTAAGGCAAACCATAAAGTATAACTTAGTAATGCCAGTGCGGCAATAAGGTGTGTGGTAAGTTCAATATGACCTACAAAATATTTTTCAGGAACAAGTCCGCTTTTTACCATTATCCAGCCAATAGCGCCTTGTACCGCACCCAATAAAAACAATACCACCATTGGCAATATTATTTTTTTATTTATTTTTTTTGTCGCAACAAAATAAATGAATCCAATTAAAAAAACCAGGCCCATACACCTTGCCCACAAACGGTGAAACCATTCCCAGAAAAAAATGCCTTTAAAATCGCTCATCGAAAAATTCTGGTGAACATATTTGAACTGGTCGGTTACTTTATATCGATCAAATTCAGCTTGCCATGCAGCAGCATTTAACGGGGGCAAAGCTCCGGTAATGGGTTTCCATTCTGTAATTGAAAGTCCCGATTCTGTTAATCGGGTAATGCCGCCAATCAGCACTTGTATTACAATCATTCCTACACCTATCAATAGCCAGATAGCTACCTGTTTATTATTGCGTTGTTCCTGTACATTATCCATAGCGGTGCAAATTTAGTTCAGCAATAGTTGTATTTAAAGAATGAAATAGTTTTTACTTTTTTTAATGGATATTTGTTAAACACGGATAATGCAATCATATTTACAAAAAAAATTAATTGAAGCCGGGCTGGATGAAGCCGGCAGAGGCTGCTACGCAGGGCCGGTATTTGCAGCAGCGGTTATTTTACCTGTTGGGTTTAATCATCCATTGTTAAACGACAGCAAACAATTAAAAGAAAAAGAACGGGACCTGTTGCGACCAATTATTGAAAAAGAAAGTATGGCCTATGCTGTTGCTTTTGTTGACAATGTTGAAATTGACAGCATCAATATTCTTCAGGCATCCTTTAAAGCCATGCATCTTTCTTTAGATAAATTATACCTGTTGCCGGAGTTATTATTGATTGATGGCAACTGCTTTAAAACCTATAAAGATATACCACATCACTGCATTGTAAAAGGTGATGGTAAATATGCTTCCATTGCGGCGGCCAGTATTTTGGCCAAAACATATCGGGATGAATACATGCAGGAGTTGCACCAGCAGTTTCCACAATATGGATGGAACCAAAATAAAGGTTATGGCACTGCCATCCATAGAAAAGCAATAGCCATCAATGGTTTATGCCCTCACCACCGCAAAAGTTTTAACATTATTTCTTCTGCTGAAATTGTAGAATAACCCTTTTATTAGTAGTTATTAAACTTTGTTTAACTGTGTTCGTCTGTATATACAACCGGTTAATAATATATTTATAAAAAAATTAAAACAAAAAGTATGAAAATTTTAATTATCATAACCTAGCTAGCTTTATTTAGTATAGCAACTATCAGCGTTACTGCACAAAATAGCAACCGGAGTTTAAAGGATGAAAATAGGCGCATATGCCAGGGCGTTGCCAGCGGAGAATTAGCTACAAAAGAAACGTACAAGCTTAAAACACAGAAATCTCAATTGTAAACGGAGACATATCGGTTTAAACAAAATGATGGGCATATAGGACTCAGGGAAAGAGCGGATATTAAAAGAGACAACAGACAATTAAGCAGAAATATTTATCGTAAAAGGCATAATAACATTGTAAGACATTAAGCATTGATTTAAGTAAACAATTTAAAAAGGTACTAGCTTTAGCTGGTACCCTTTATTTTTAAAAATAGGTATTTGTAAAATAATTTTGAGACTGTAATAATACTTTATGCAGCCCATTCGCCTTTTCCCTGCCTTGTTATTGTCCATTCATCTGTTACACAATCTACAATGGTAGAAGGCATCATACCTCCGGCACCGCCATCAATTACAAAATCTACTAAATCGCCCAATTTTTCATAAATAATTTCAGGGTCAGTATAGTCTTTAACCATGTCCCCAGGTAATGAGGTACTTAATATTGGATTACCCAATGCATCTAAAATATGGTGACAAATTATGTTGTCGGGTACACGTAAACCGATGGTGCTTTTTTTGCTTTGTAAAATTTTGGGTACCAGTTTACTGGCCGGCAAAATAAAAGTATAAGGACCGGGTAAATAGTTTTTCAGCATTCTGTAAAGCGGCGTATCTATACTTTTTGTATAGTTACTCAAATGGCTCAGGTCGCTGCAAATAAAACTTAACTGTGCTTTAAGCGGATCAATATTTTTTATTTTACAGATACGGTCAATTGCTTTGTGTTGAAAGATATCGCAACCAAGTCCATAAATTGTATCTGTAGGATAAATTATTATACCGCCATCTTTTAAACATTCTACCACTTGCTTTACAAGCCTCGGCTGCGGATCACGGGGATGAATTTGTATTAGCATAATTTTTTTAAATAATAGGATGTAAATTAATTGTATCAGGCTCCCGAGAATAGCGAAGTTAGATGAAGCCTTAATACATTTTAAAGTTTACAAAAGAAAGCTAAAAGTATTCACTGAATAAATCAAACTATCCAGGTATTTGTACTACAACCAAAGATAGTGCCATTGCGGCGTTGCTATAAAACCATTACTTTTGCACCTTACTTTAATTTTTAGCAAATAAATTTAAATACATCATGTCGTTAATCTCAGTTGGTACCATGGCTTTTGATGCCATTGAAACACCTTTTGGAAAAGTGGATAAAATTGTAGGCGGATCTGGTACGTATGTAGCGTATGCAGCAAGTAATTTTATTACACCCATTCAACAAATTTCTATTATAGGTTATGATTTTCCACAGGAAGAAATGGAACAGCTAAAACAACGTGGTGTACAGCTTGAAGGAGTAGAAATTGTGCCGGATAAAAAATCTTTTTTCTGGAGTGGCAAATATCATCTTGATATGAACACCAGGGATACCCTAATTACCGACCTGAATGTATTAGCGGATTTTAATCCCATTGTACCCGAAAGCTACCAGGGCGCAGAGTTTTTAATGCTAGGTAATTTATCTCCAAACATTCAGTTAAGCGTTATTAACCAGCTAAAAACCAGACCCAAGCTGATAGTGATGGATACAATGAATTTCTGGATGGAAATTGCATTGGACGATTTGAAAGCAGTATTGAAAAAAGTAGATGTGCTGATGGTAAATGACGGCGAAGCAAGGCAATTGAGTGGGCAAGTATCGTTGGTTAAGGCTGCCAAAGTTATTATGGAAATGGGCCCTGCTTTTTTAGTAATTAAAAAAGGCGAACATGGGGCATTGCTGTTTCATAAAAATCATATTTTTTCTGCTCCAGGCTTGCCTTTGGAAGAAGTATTTGATCCAACAGGCGCAGGTGATACATTTGCTGGCGGCTTTATAGGCCACCTTGCAAAAACAAAAGATATTAGTTTCAACAATATGAAAACAGCCGTTATTGTTGGCAGCGCCTTGGCAAGTTTTTGTGTTGAAAAATTTGGTCCTAACAGAATGAAAGAAATTACCAAAGAGGATATAGCTGCCAGGCTGGGAGAGTTTGTACAATTGGTAAACTTCGACATTGATGTTGTAGCATAAGCCATTAAATAAATATTATTTAAAGCCAGAGTTTAATAAGCGCTGGCTTTTTATTTTGATACATTTGTATGCGAATAATACCTGCCTTTAATTAAAATACCATGTTTAAAAAATCATTTTCATTCATCTTAATTCAGTTATGTTTTATTGTTGTATTTGCCCAGATACCAATTGTTAAACCTCCATTAAAAGGCTGGCATTTATTGAATTATCAGCAGGATGGTTATTTTGGAACCGGCGTAAAAGAGGCGTACGAATTATTGGCCGGCAGAAAAAGTACAACCGTAGTAATTGCGGTAATTGATAGCGGCATAGATACGTTGCATGAAGATTTAAAGTCGGTGTTGTGGACGAATCCAAAAGAAATTCCAGGTAACGGCAAAGATGATGATGGCAATGGATATACAGACGATATTCATGGATGGAATTTTTGTGGTGCCGCCAATGGTGAAAATATGAGTGTCAATACACACGAAGTTGCCCGGGTGTATCATCATTGGAAAACTGCTTTTGAAGGAAAACAACCAATTAATATTCCTGGCGAAGAAGTATTTTTATTTCAACAATGGAAACGATCCGAAAAATTGCTAAATAAGCAATACGAAACCTATGTAAAAAACTATCCGAATATTGAATCGTTTTCTGCTGGATTACAAACTACCAATCGGCTAGTTACAACATATCTTAATAAACAAACTTTTTCAAAACCAGCTATTTCTTATCTGCAAAAAACGGATAGTCTTGGATGGGCAATAGGTGTTTGGCTGGACCTTTTTGCAAAAACAACTGATTCTTCTGTTACCAATACTTCTATACTCAATGAAATAACGATGTATAAAAATAATTTATTGGCAGGAAAAAAAAGAATGGAAGATGAACCAGTAGACTACCGGGGTGCATTAACTAAAGATAAGTATGAAGATATTAACGACAGTATTTATGGCAACAATAATTTATACGATCATGCCGGTAATCATGGTACGCATGTATCCGGTATTATTGGAGCTGTACGCAATAACAATATTGGTGTAGATGGAATTGTTGACAATGTTCGCATCCTGTTTATCAGGGCAGTGCCGGGAGGTGATGAACATGATAAAGACGTGGCATTGGCCATTCGTTATGCGGTTAATAATGGCGCAAAAATTATCAATATGAGTTTTGGAAAACCTGTTTCGCCTTACAAAAAGATGGTGGACGATGCGGTGAAATATGCAGCTACAAGAGGCGTGTTACTGGTGCATGGTGCCGGTAACGATGGCGTGGATGTTGATAAGGAACCTTTTTATCCCAATCCTATTTTTTTAGATGGCACCTCAGCTACCAATTTCCTTACCATAGGTGCAAGTGGAGATTACAGCACCGGCGGCCTGATAGCTTCCTTTTCTAACTACGGAAAAGGCGTTGATATTTTCGCACCGGGGGTTTATATTACTTCTACCACTTTTGGAAATGGCTACGAGCCCTACGATGGCACAAGTATGGCAAGTCCGGTAGCAGCTGGCGTTGCTGGTTTAATAAAATCTTATTTTCCCGCAATTACTCCGGCGCAAATGATTGACCTACTTTTAAAAACAGGATCTGTAGTACAAGAACTTGTTACAATACCTGGCGGAAATGAAAAAGTTAATATGCTGCAATTGTGTACTAGTGGAAAAATAATCAATGCCTATGAAGCAGTAAAATTAGCAATTGCTTTATATGGTAAAAAATAAAATGGATGGATTGTTAAAGAAGCTGCCATCTGTTTAAGTTTGGCTAGATTTGTAATCTTTAAAAAAATTTATTATATGCTTATTGATATCGTTGTTTTGTTTTTTCTATGCAAAAAAAATGGAACACTCGCCCTTCAAAAAGGGTTAAGTGCAAGTAAATGGAAATGGTATACCATATTAGCTTGGTTTACTGCTGAAATTGCGGGACTGCTATTTGCAATATTATTGTTTGGAAAAAGTAATGTTGAGAATTTAAAAGATTTAAATTCGCTTGATAAAAGTAACTTTTATGGCTTGGCTGCCATGGGGTTAATAAGTGCTTTTGGAGGCTATTTAATTGTAAAAGCAAAGCTTGAAAAAATGCCGGATACCTATGATGAGGATATTAATAAGATTGGCGTAAATGATTTACAACCTCCAAGAAAAGATTAAAACCATTAATTTTATTTACAGCCCCTTAAAGGGCTTTTTTTATTTGATTTTGGCAATTGATTAATAACTTTATTCTCTAACAAACAATTACTTTACTAAATACTTGCAACCGAAATTAATTACAATGATAAGAAATTACTCCTGTAAAATTGTAGTCCTTACTTTTCTTTTTATAGTTGCCTTAACTAAGTTACAGGCACAGCGAATTGACTCTTTATTAAATATTCTGGATGAAAATTATCCGCAGGAAAAAGTTCACCTGCACCTTGACAAACTGTACTATAACCCGGGAGAAACCATTTGGTTTAAAGCCTACCTGGTAACAGACAATTTGCCAACAACCCTTAGTAAAACATGTTATGCAGAACTGATAGATGAGAAAGGCACATTGCTGCAAAGAAAGATGATGCCTGTGTTAGAATCGGGTGCTGCATCTAGTTTTGATTTGCCGGATTCCCTTCGGACTAACAAACTATTTATAAGAGCATACACTTCCTGGATGCTGAATTTTGATTCTTCTTTATTAACGGTTTTACCTATACACATTATTTCATTAAAACCAGCTGCTAAAAAACCGGAGGTTACGCTGATTTATACATTAACGCTGTTTCCCGAAGGCGGCGATCTTGTTCAGGATATTAATTCGATTGTAGCTTTTAAAGCGACTGACCAGGAAGGCACACCTATTGCTGTAACTGGAAATGTGGTAGATGACAAAGGCAAACAAATAACAACCTTTAAATCTGTGCACGACGGCATGGGTTATTTTTCTTTGCTGCCGCTTGCTAATGATAAATACAAAGCTGTTTGGAAAGACAAGAAGGGCATTCAGCATGAAACTCCATTGCCTTCGGCAAAAAAAGAAGGCCTTGTTTTAAGTGTTACCAATATTGCCAATCGGCTACAATATACCTTAACAAGATCGGAGAATGTGCAATCTTCAACAGTGTATTATGTAATTGCACAAATGCATCAACGACTTGTTTACAGTGCTAAAATAAATTTATCTAAAAAAAATAATGTAACGGCACCCATTTTAACAGATAGTATGCCCAATGGTGTTTTGCAATTAACTATTTTTAATGAAGCACAAATACCTATTGCTGAAAGAGTTGTTTTTGTTAATAACAACTCCTATTATTTTATTACAGATTTACATGCCGTTGAAAAAAATTTTACCAAACGCAGCCGCAGCGTTTTACAGATAGATGTGGGTAGTAGCCTGTTAACTAATTTATCTATTGCTGTTACAGATGCAGGCATTAATCCCGTTACAAATAATGAAGCAAACATTTATACACAATTGTTGCTTTGCAGCGATTTAAAGGGATATATATTTAATCCTGCTTATTATTTTTCCAGCGATGAAGATTCCGTTAAACAACATCTTGACTTTGTAATGATGACCAATGGTTGGAGAAGATTTAAATGGGAAAACCTATTGGCTGAAAAATGGCCGGTATTAACATTGGCGCCAGAAGATTTTATTTCTATTAAAGGCAAAGTACTTGGTTTATCCAAACTGCAATTAAGCAATAAAGAATTAACAGGGATTTTAAAAACAAAAAATGGAGGTACTAATTTTTTAAATATACCCATGAGTAATGATGGGCAATTTAAAGTAGAAAAATTATATTTTTTTGATACCGCCAAACTATTCTATCAGTTTAACAACGATAAGGATAAAAGCCTTACTAGTAGCGCAAGTTTTGCTTTTAATAACAGCTTTGTAAAATCGCCGCTTCAGTCTATTTCGTTGCTATCTTCTTTATACGCATCTTTTAAAGAGGATACGGCAATTTTATTAAAAAGTAGTTCGTTGGCAAGATTACAGCGGGAACAAACTGCTAGAAATCGGGTTCAGACCCTGAGCAACGTGGTAATAAAAACAAAACAAAAAAGTTTAAAAGAAAAATTGAATGAAGAGTATACTTCTGGTTTATTTTCTGGTGGAGATGGATATACTTTTACCACCGAAGATGATCCATTTGCTAAATCAGCCCAATCTGTTTTTAGTTATTTACAGGGCAAAGTAGCCGGGTTACAAATATCTGCCAACGGAGGACAAGGCAGCGCAACCTGGCGGGGAAGTGCTACTAGCTTATTTTTAAATGAAATGAATGTTGATGGTAGCCAATTGCAAAATGTTTCTATGAATGATGTAGCCATGATAAAAGTCTTTCGTCCGCCATTTTTTGGTGCCATGGGAGGCGGTGCCGGTGGTGCTATTGCAGTGTACACAAAAAAAGGATCTGCTGCTAATTCAAATGTAAAAGGATTGGATTTTACCAATATTGCAGGCTATTCTGTTATCAAACAATTTTATTCGCCTAATTACGAAACAAATAACGATCCCACAATTGCAGATTACAGAACAACACTTTATTGGAATTCTTTTATTTTAATGGATAAAAATAACAGGCGGATTACTATTCCTTTTTACAATAGCGATAACTGTAAAAAAATAAGGGTTATTATTGAAGGTATTAATGAGCTTGGGCAGCTAACAAGAGAGGAAAAAATATTTGAATAGCTTTAAGATATTATTATTGATCAGGTAATAGAAATACGGGATACAATTTAAAAGTTTAGTTTCATCCATATTAAAAAGAAAGCGGCTCAATGGCAATATTAAATCGCTTTCTTTTTGGGTTTAATTCAACATTTATTTTAAATTTATAGCCGTTCCTTTTTTAGGAGCCATCAATAGTAACAATACTGGTAATAAAATAAGATTGGTTAAGGTAGCCACTAATAAAGTTATAGAAGTAAGCCATCCTAAAGATTTAGTACCTCCGAAACTACTTAAACAAAAAATGATAAAGCCTGCTATCAACACCAGTGAAGTGTACACAATACTCAGCCCCGTATTTTTTATAGTGGCACTAACTGTTGCCATTACATCATTGTTATAGGTAGGTAACTCTTGTTTATAATTCACTAAAAAACGGATGGTTATATCAATGGCAATACCTAAAGCAACACTAAAAATTAATACTGTAGAAGGTTTAAGTGGAATACCAACCCAACCCATTACTCCTGCCGTTATAATTAGCGGAATAATATTGGGTATCAAAGAGCAGATTAATATTCTGGCAGATTTAAAGAGGTAAAGCATACAAACAGCAATCAGTAGAAAGGCATAAAAAATACTTTCTTTTAACCCATTAACGATAAACCGGCTTCCTTCTAAAAAAGTAATGCTACTGCCGGTTAGTGTTACTTTATATTGTTTATTATCAAACAGTTTATCTGTTTGTTGCTGGATACCACTGAGTAAAATGGGTAATTGTTGTGTTCCAACATCTGCCATACTTATGCTGATACGGGTAGATTGCTTTGCAGTATCGATAAATGATGTCAGCATTTTTGCTAAATTATTTTTACTGCCACTATCATTTTTATCCAGCTTTAAATATTCTCCTACAAAGGCCGCATCAGCTGAATTGGGTAATTTGTAATTAGTAGAATCCCCATCATAAAAAGCCTGTTTTACAAATTTTAATCCTTCGGCAACACTTAATGGCTTGTTCATTTCTTTTTGAGCAGTAATATATTGTGATAAAGAATCAACTTTTTCAAAAACTGTTAAAGCCCTGATACCACTAAGGGCTCTTCGTTTTTTTGTATCCACCACAATCTCAAGTGGCATTACTCCTTTAAAGTTTTTCTCAAAAAATTTAAGATCCGTATAGATGGGGTCATCTTTGGGTAAGTCATCTACAATAAAGGCGACAGTTTTTAATTTAAAAATACCGGCAATAGCAATAACCAATACTACAGCAGTAACACCAAGTACTACCTTTCTATGATTGTGTACCCAATGCTCGATTTTTAGTAAAAAAGCAGTAATCCATTTATTATCCAAATACTTGGTTTGTGCTGGCTTTGGGGCAGGTAAATAACTTAAAACAGCCGGTAATAAAATAAAGGAGATAATAAAAATGAACATAATACTAATACCAGCCACTACGCCAAATTCTTTTAAAATAGCACTTCTTGTTAAGGCAAATACTGCAAATCCAATGGCAGCAGTGATATTGCAAAAAAGTGTTACAACACCCATCTTGCTAACCATATCTACCAGCGATTTATTTTTATCGCTGCTTGTTCGGTAGGCGGAATGGTATTTATTAATAAAATATATACAATTAGGGATGCCGATCACAACTACTAAAGGGGGTGTTAAAGCAGTAAGCAACGTAATTTTATAGTCACATAGGTATAACAATCCAACACTCCATATTACGCCTAATATTACTACCAGTAAAGAAAGGATTGTGGTGCTTGATGAGCGAAAAAATACCAATAAAATAAGGGCACTTAAAATAAGAGAACCAATTAAAAAGAGTTTCATTTCTTTTTTAATTTTATCAGATACCAGCGTTCTTATTAAAGGCAAACCACTACTATGAGTAGCTATTTTTGTTTCGGATTCAAATGCTTTAACGGCTTTACTGATGTTACTTACAATCTGTGTACGTTTAGGAGAATTAAGGGAATCTTTATTGATACGCACTGCCATTAAATAAGCCTTGCTATCAGGATTATACAACAGTGATTTGTAAAAAGGCTGGTTAAAAAAAACGGCTTTTGCAGTATCCAGTTGTGCTTGTGTAGTAATGCTGTCTGAAAATACTTTAATGGGTATTAATTTTTCTGAAAGTGCATCTTTATGCAATATTATAGCGGAAGGTACACTCAATATATTCTCAACATTGCTTACTTTTTTTAATTGGGCTTCTAAATGCTGGTATGATTTAAAAGTATTTAATTCAAAAATTTTATCTGTTTGCACCCCTACCACCAATAAGTTGCCATCATCACCAAATTTTTCACGAAAGGCAAGATAATCCTTGTATTTAGGATTATCGGCGGGGATGGCTTTTGCAAACTCGTAACTCAAAGTAACCTTGTTGGCAAAATACCCCATTATACCAGTTATTGCAAATAAGACAATTAACAGAGGTAACCGATATTGTAACACAAATTTTCCCAGGCGCTGCCACATGGTAATAAATATTTATTGATTAAAAATGAAAAATGAATTGCAAAGAACGGTTTTTTAAATTGCTTCTCCATAAGCGGGTATCGCCAAAGTTTGTTTACTGTTATCTTTATATCTTTTTATTAAAATGGTTTTAAAAATCCGGCGTTACAATCAGTTAACCAGGTTAAACAAAATTTAAATAATTTACTTGTTGCAGTAGGTTTGGTAAAGTTTATGACACACAAAACAAAAGGCATCGTTTTACGCACTATTAAATATGGTGAAACCAGTGTGGTAGTAACTATTTTTACTGAATTATTTGGCGTACAAACCTATATGGTAAATGGAGTACGCACTACCAAAAAATCTTCTGCCAAAGCAAATTATTTTCAACCGGGTGCTATTTTAGACCTGGTAGTTTACCACAATGCGATGCAAGCCATGCAGCGCATAAAAGAATTTGGATGGGATATTTTATTTCGACAAGTGTTAAGCGATGTAATTAAAAACAGCATCGCTTTGTATATGGTGGAGTTATTGCAAAAGTGCTTACATCAGCCCGAACAAAATACTGCACTCTTCTATTTTTGTGAAGATGTTTTAGTACAATTGGATAAAGCCAATAAGTCAATAACCGGAAATATAGCTTTGTATTTTTCATTGCACCTAACACATTTTTTTGGGTTTAAAATGAATGATAATTATGATGTGGAGCAAAATATATTAGACCTTCGGGAAGGTAATTTTGTTACGCAGCAACCTGACCATGCTAATTTTATTGAAGGCGACCAGGCCTTTATTACTTCTCAGTTATTAAAAGTGATGCAACCTTTTGAACTGGAAGAAATTAAATTACACCACGATACCAGAAGAAAATTATTATTGCAATACCAGGATTATTATGCGTTGCATATTCCCGATTTTGGGCAAATGAAAACACTATCTATATTACATGAGGTGTTGGGATAAGGAATAACATGAATTACAGGTGGGACAAGATTTACTGATTTAGAAACCCGGTTTTAAAAAAATCAATTGATCATTATTTTTTGCAAGTATCAATATTTTCTTACCGTCTTTATAATTGATCCATTTTGCATCCCTTACTTCTCCGTCAATTTCCGGAAGGACTGATAAAATATTA
>JANXSK010000240.1 GCA_025352695.1 Ferruginibacter sp.
GTTGTCTTGTGAAAGGAGACTCAAAACCGACAAGGGTCGGTTGATTGGGACTAACGTAGACCTGCTTGGATGCACGGCTTTTATGAGCTTTTGCCATTATTGTTTGCACTTGGTTAAAGTAAAAGTCCTGAAAACTATTGATGTTACTATTGTTTAAAGAAAATCAGCAGACCCTAAATAGTTTCTATTCCTTCTATTTCTTTAGATGAAATTTTCATCTTCCAGTGTCAAATGTACCAGCTAGAGGATACACTCATAATTTCTACAGAGGCGGGTATTACAGAAATCAATGAATCTATTTTTCAAATTTAGAATTACTCAGTGCATTAATGAACATGTCATAATTACATTTGCCTATCCAAATAATTTTACTCCTTAAAACATGCCCATTTTTTGTAATCGTTTCAAGTTGTACACTGTCAAATTTTTCTGCGTCTACTTTATCTTTTTAAATTTTTGAATAGTAATAAAACTTATCATTTTTTATTTTGGCGCAATCACTTGATTTTTTAGGAATAAACAATGTAATAAAAAATGAAAGGACGAAAGGGCTGCAATGATAAAATAAAAATTATCTTTTTTGATTGGTTACAAGTTTATCATAATAATTACCATTTAAATGATCGTAGCACTTGAATATCAACTCCAAAATTATACGCAACAATAAAAGCTGCCAGATGCTGATGACGCACAAAAGGGCGATCCGCCACGGCGGACAAGTCGCAACGATGTACCACATTGCTTCTTAGCCCGGACCAATATTTTATTGTTTATCTATTTCAACCACACAACCCACTATGTTATTTTTTTCGTTGGCTGCTGCTTTAAAATAAATGCCTCCATTATTTGTGTTGGAATAGTCAATATTTTTTATTGCTGCGCTACTAATTACTTCGTTTAGTTTAACTGCAAACGTTGATTGTGTACTGTTATTGATAGAAGTATTGAGGGCATTGTAATCCAATGGCGCTTTGCTTACTACGATGCCCATAAAATCTTTGGTACCCAAACTATCGGCACGTATGGATTGCCCTTTTGGAAACAGGCGATACCCTGTGATTCCACAATAAGGAGAGTGAATTGGTTTGTATGGAAACAACACAAAACTATTGCCAGCGGGGTTGGGTGTAAACAAATAAATATAACACTCAATGGCATTTTTAATTTCAATTTTAAACTTAGTTCCTTTGCGTACAGGCGTAACAGTGGCAAAAGTATTTCCCGAACCTGCTTTTAGTGGAATGTATTGTTTGGTATCGTTGTTTACCAAACCAATATTGCATTCAAAATCTATATTTAAAGCAGCACCTCTTTTAGGCATTGGATCTATGCCATAGGATTCTCTCACAAATTCTTTAAAATCATTGTAACGCACCCAGCCAATACCATCTTCACCCCACTCTTTACCCCAACTATTCATAATTTGGAAGGAACCTCCTTCCAGACGATCATCGTATCCAATAATACAAAGCGCATGGCCACCAAAACCTGTCTGGTTATAATCTTCACGGGTTGGGTGCCATACTTTTTGGCCCATCATACCTTCCATAAAACTACCTCCTACCATCATACCAATTACCACTGGTGCATCTTTTGCTAAATGCTCTTTAATGGCTCTGAGACTTAAATTACTAACGCCATCGCCTTCCGTTAAACGATTAAAACCATGCATGCGGTTTTGCGCAGCTTCGCTCATCATTTGATTGGTTGGTTGCCGGCTACAATTATTTTCATCGTAAGGAAATTCGTTGAAAGAAACAGCACCTTTGTTGGTCATAAATTCCATGGCCTTAATAATAAAAGAACCCTGACAATTATCTTGTCCGATCTGGCTATATAAAAATGCAGGACTAAAGGCTACGTTGTTAGGATTTTGAGCGGTACTGGCACTTTCAATTATACTGCGTGCCGCATAGCCACTGCTCCATGCTACGCAACTACCTTGTTTTCCCTGGTTCTGTCTGTCAGGTGCAAAGCGCAACAGAGAAACACTTTCAGGCAGTGGATTTTTAGTATTGTCATCTTCAAGTCCTTCATACACGCTGGCTTTTTTAAATTCGTTGGGATCTAATTTACCACCTTTTGCAAATTGAGAAATCACTGTCGCAATGCTTGATTCACCCATATTACAAGATTGATTGCGCAACAAAAAATAAGCTCCTGCGGCCAGCACTAATAACAAAATCATTCCTCCGCTACAACCACCTTTACCGCCTCCACCTCCACTATTTCCGCCACCACTGCGACCACTAAATAAACTAACTATCAGGGGTAAAAAATTTAGCAGGGTACCAATTCCTCCGCCCCCACTGCCTCTTCCTGCAGCATTAAAACCGCCGCCGCTACCACCATTGTCACTATTGTCTTGTGGATCATCTACCATTTCCAGCGCCATAAAATATTTTTTTGATTACAGAAATTAAAAATAGGGGGATTTTTTAAAATATAGGGGCTCTATTTTTTAACGAAATAGTACTACGGTTTTTTACTCCCTATTTTGTTACTTAAAATTTTTTAGACTTTTATTCAATAACCAACACTTTAAAATGGTTATTATAAGGTGTTACAAACACAAAAAATAGAAAAAGTTTACTACCTGTAGAATTCCTTTTATGGTACTGTAAATATTTAGTTGACAAAAGTTAAATTTCAATGTCCCTTTTTCTTTTCTTCTTCAGGAATTTTAAGAGACAATGGACCGTTGCCTGCGATTAGAAAATAAATGAGTGCAAGAAGCACCGTAATGGTTACATATAATTCGGCATAAGGTAATAAAACATCTTTTACCGTATTTACAAAAATAAGCGCACAAATAAGTACCGGAATTTGGATAAGGCAAGCAAAGCGGGTTAATATACCCATTACTAAAAGTATGCCACCAACCAAGTGTACAAAAGGTATTATATGCGCTAATAAAACAATTATGAAGGAACTAAAGGAAGCACTCCCCGACATGAGACTGATTAAAAAACTTGTATTGAGAAGAAAATCAATTCCTTTGTAACAAAGAAAGATGCCTAAAATTATGCGTATGATATCTATCCATTTTGGGTGATGGTTATCGCCCCAATATTCAAATCGGTGTAGCAGGTCCATAACAAAAAATTTTAAATTTACAATAAGAACTGTAGTAAATTTAAATTATTGTTGTGCAATTTCAAAGCACCCGGCAAGCTTTTTTTTAATAGATTCCTATTTTTGGTTGCTATTTTATAAATTGAACCCCCCTAATCTTCTTTACCGCTTAATAAATTTGCTCATCATATTGCATAACAGTAGTTGCCGTCTTTTTATTTATCAAAAATTTATTGCGCCATGCAACTATCGCAGCAAGTAACGTCATAACAATTAATAAGGATAATCCTTTTGAAAGATTTGATTTTTCAGAAATGAGTCCGATTAAAGACGGCCCTGTAAGAAAACCAATCAGTCCTCCGGTAGTCACCATTGCAAATCCCTCTACAGTACTAACGCCGGGTATATTGGCAGAAGCACTAAATAATACCGGAACAATGCAGGAAGAACCGCAACCGATTAAAATATACCCTATAATAGCTGTTGAAACAAAGGGAGCAATTACAACTATTGCAAAACCGAGTGCAGATAATAAACATCCTGCAATCACAATTTTTTTACTACCGATGCTGGTAATCAGGCTATCGCCATTTAACCTTCCCAAAGTCATAGCAATGGAAAAACCTGCATAGCCTAAACTAACGATTTCTTTAGGCGCATCCAGCGATTCTTTAAGATAGATAGCACTCCAATCTGCCACACAACCTTCTGCCATAAAGGTAACCATACAGATAAATGAAATACCCAATATAGTTGGAGAAGGCAACTTTATACCCGATCTACTGTGAATAATATCCTGATGAACCAGCAACAGCTTTTGATTAACTGTAATGATACTGAAAATAATCATCGCTACTATCACAATCTGCCATCCTGAAATTATATGAAAAAAAATCAGTAATGTTGCCAATCCTGCACTCACGACACCTCCAAGGCTATACATACCATGACAGGTACTCATTAGTAACTTGTTGCTTTGTTTCTCCATAATATTTACAGTAGCATTGGAAGATACGCCATTTAAAAAACTAAATAATCCATAGAGATATAAGCATACCCAGAACATTGGCCGGTTAGCTGCATTAATCTGCAGTATCATCAGCAAACACAATGTTCTATAGCCATTCAGCATCCACCTGCCAACAGCTACTTTACTGAATACTCTTGTAGATAACAACATGCCCGTAATAGCACCAAGCGGAGATAATAATAATGATAAACCAAGGCTGCCATCTGTAAAATTAAGCCGTTGTTTAATGCCGGGAATTGCTGCTACCCAAGTACCAAATAGAAGACTGGAAGCAGCAAAAAGAAAACCTACCGCCATGGCGGGCTTATTTTTTATAAAAAAACCAATATTTTTAATCATTCAAATAAACCAGGTTTAAATTCACCTATCAGTCAAATGTAGTTTTTTATTTTAGTTCAAATTAATTAGCGGTTTTATTTTATCCGATTGATAAATTTATATGTACTACTTGGCATATTTTTTTTAGGTGGCGCATGCTTACTTACCAACAAACACCTACCAATCAATCGCTTTCGTCCATATGCAATTTTTGGTGATGGGCACCTGCCGCAATATATAAAGCGAAACTGGCAATGGCAGTATCTTTAAGAATACTTATCAGGGCCATTTGTTTCATGTCTTTATCTCCTGCATTTAAAAAATTAGGTATGTGCATTGTAAGTACAAAAATGAAAAGTATGCCAGCCAAAAGATAGCCTGCAGCCTTAACCATTCGGTTGGTGATAAAAGCAATTGCCACCAATATAAAAGCTATACCAGCAAAATACACCCAAATGATACCTCCAGGTAAAAATTGAGGTACATAATTTACAAGTTCGTGTGGATGCAAAAAGTGTTGAACACCAAAAACAATCATTACAATCGAAAGCAAATACATTGCTATACGTGAGATTAGATGTGGGAATTTCATATCTGTTGATTTTAGAGAAAAAAGTTACAACAAAAAATATTTTATTGCAACTGTTTTGCCATAATTTTTTTAGTCTGAATGATTCTTTTTCAATCGTTTGTGGTAAAATGAGCATTTATAGCGCTTCTATTATTCTTACTATATTTTTTTAACAAATTGTTCGATAGGAAAGAAAAAACCGATAAATAAAAGCTTTTTTTTCTTTTTATTCACCGGTTAATATATTTAAAAACTATAGGAAATATTCTACTACATTTTTGCTTTTTAAATTCTTAAATGTAATAATTTCTTTTATAAAACCTGATTTCTTAGCAAATCTTCGAACTCATCTTTTCTACGGATTAATTTTGCCTTACCATCAATAACCATTACTTCAGCAGGTTTTAAACGGCTATTAAAATTGCTTGACATTTCGAATCCGTATGCGCCGGCGTTGTAAAAAACCAGGTAATCACCTTCTCTGACTTCATTTAATTTTCTATCCCAGGCAAACGTATCTGTTTCACAAATATTCCCTACAACTGTATAAATTCTTTCTGCACCTTTAGGGTTACTAATGTTTTCAATGTAGTGGTAAGCATCATACATCATCGGACGGATCAGGTGATTAAAGCCACTGTTTACGCCAACAAAAACTGCTGCAGGCGTTTGTTTAATTACATTGGCTTTTACAACAAAATAACCACACTGGCTAACAAGGTATTTACCCGGCTCAAACCATACCTCCAATTTTCTACCGGTTTCTTTTTCAAATTCGGTAAATGCAAGGGCTACTTTTTCGCCCAAGGCTGCTACATCAGTTTCTGCATCTCCTGGCTGATAAGGTACTTTAAAACCGCTTCCCAAATCGATAAATTCAAGGTTAGGAAAATGCGCTGCAAGATCAAACATTACAGCAAGACCTTCTAAAAAAACGTTGATGTCTTTTATTTCGCTGCCGGTGTGCATGTGTATGCCCGTAACATTTAATTTAGTTGTTTTTACAATCCTTTCTATATGACGCATCTGGTGGATGGAAATGCCGAATTTACTATCAATATGCCCTGTAGAAATTTTAAAATTACCACCAGCCATTATGTGTGGGTTAAGGCGGATACACACCGGGTAACTATCACTAAAAGTATTGCCAAATTGTTCCAGGATAGAAATGTTATCAATGTTGATATTTGCACCTAGTTCTTTTACCGCAATAATTTCTTCAAAATCTACACAATTGGGTGTGTATAAAATATCCTTGGCAGCAAAACCTGCCATCAAACCCAATCTAACTTCATTGATACTTACACAGTCTAACGAAGCGCCAATAGATTGAACATACTTTAATATATTAACATTGGTAAGCGATTTACAGGCATAAAAAAAACGGGCATTAACACCAGCAAATCCCTTTTGCAATTTCTTGTATTGTGCTGCAATGCGTTCTGCATGATAGATGTAAACTGGTGTGCCAAACTCATTGGCAATTTCGGTTAGTTGGTTGTGTGTTAAGTTTTTTGCCATTTTGTTTTTGTTTTCGGTTTGTTGTTTTAAGTTTTTTCTTTTTTACTGCATGGCATTTATTCATTAGCCAGCCACTTTTTTATTGTAACATAAAAAAAGGTATGAGAAAGAATCTTCGTCATACCTATTTTAAAATTTTATCTTAAAAATCATGATTCAGATTGCTCATCATTGCGTTGCTTCTGTTTATCTTCCTCTATTTTATTATCACCTTCCTCAGTTTCAGACATTCCGACTGCTTCATCCCCTTCTTCCATTGTAATTTCCTCAACTGCTACGATTTCATTCTCCGCTGTTTCAACAGGCTGCACCGCTTCCTTATTTTCTTCAATAATGATAACCGCTTCATCAATACCATCTTCGGCTATTGTGTCTACTTCAATATTTTGTGTGTTCAATTTTTCGGCAGGTAAAGGCTGGTGGTTTACAAGTGTTGCCTGCACCAATTCCTCCATCAACACTTCACTGATCTTTGGTAAATCGGCTGTACTGTTAATACCAAAATAATCCATAAACGATTTTGAAGTTGTATATATCAGCGGCTTACCTACTGCATCTTCATTTCTTCCGGAGATGATAACCAAATCTTTTTCCAATAATTTTTGTACGGCATAATCGCAGTTTACACCACGGATAGCTTCCATCTCACTTTTAGCAATTGGTTGTTTATATGCAATTATGGCAAGGGTTTCCAATGCGGCTGTAGAAAGGCGTTTTAAAAATTTATCACCGTTTAATTGGGCAACGGTTTTATGGTATTCTTTCTTTGTTAAAAATTGCCAGCCACCGCCACTTTGTTTTAATTCGAAAGCGTAAAATTCTGAACTATATTTTTCATAAATACCTTCAATAGCAGCATCCACCTGTTCAATGGTAGCCCTGTCTTCAATAAAGCCAAGTGCATTGTTCAACAATTCTACCAACTCAATATTAATAAGTGGCTTATCGCTTGCAAAAATCAAGGCTTCAATATGTGGTATTATCTGTGAAAGTTCCATTGGCCCAGATCCCCTAAAGGAGTATAATAGTATTTTAAATTTAAGATGTTTTTCTCAGCCATTTCCCCTTTTGTAAATGAGGGCTTTATCCGTTCAACGCTGCAGCACCACTTACAATTTCGGTTAACTCAGTTGTAATGGCAGCCTGCCTTGCCCTGTTGTAACTTATTTTTAGTGATTTCAGTAATTCATTTGCATTATCGCTTGCTTTGTCCATGGCCGTCATACGGGCTCCATGTTCGCTGGCATTACCATCCAATACTGCTTTAAACAATTGGGTATTTAATATCTTAGGCATCAATTCACCAATCAATACATCTTTACCTGGCTCAAAAATAAAATCTGCATTTGCTTCGCCAACCTTTTTAGGCACTTTGCTTACAGGTAAAAATTGTTCCGCAATAAAAGCTTGTGTACCGGCATTTTTAAATTCGCTGAATACCAATTCTACGGTATCAAATACTTTATTGGCAAAAGCGTCCATGGCATATTTTGCCGCCGTTTGTACTTTATCAAAACTCAATCCGGTAAAAATATCCCAGTAAGTATCTACTACTTTAAAGCCATTCTTTATAAAATGCTCATATCCTTTTTTACCAATTGGTAAAACCGATACATTTCCTTTGGCATGTTGCGCCGCATATTTTTCAAAAATCAGCTGACGGGTTAATTTAATCAGGTTACTGTTATAGCCACCACACAATCCCCTATCGCTTGTAACAATTATGATCAATACTTTTTCAATAGGCCTTTCGGCTGCAAGTGTCATATTTACATCCCCATCACCATTGCTCACAATATTACTTAACATTTCCTGCAGCTTTTGTGCATAAGGACGCATTTGAGTAATGGCATCCTGTGCACGGCGTAATTTGGCAGCACTTACCATTTTCATGGCCTTGGTTATTTGCTGGGTACTTTGCACACTTTTAATCCTGTTACGTACTTCTTTTAAAGCTCCTGACATATAAACTAAATTAATTAAGTTTTTGTTTTTGGATGGCAAAGGTAGGGCAAAAAACCATAAATGGAAACGGCTTTATTAACAAAAAAGCCACGATTTAAAGCCTTTATAGCAATGAGATTATAGAAAGAAGATTAAAATTTTACAATATAAAGCACATAACCATCTACATTTTACTAAAACAACCAGCTACAGCGTTTAAGGATGGTTTAAACAATATTATTTTTTGCCTTCGTTTTGATTGGCAAATCTATCAGGAGAAGCGCTATTTTTTATTGTGAATAGGATTAAGTAGAATAAGCACAAAGAGCCTTTAAATCTGTATATGTATGTGGTTTTTGATTCATTCCTCGTTTTAAAATATTATCAAATAACCATTCTTTCATATTGCGTTTATTAAACCGATAAATGTATTCATCTA
>JANXSK010000244.1 GCA_025352695.1 Ferruginibacter sp.
TTGTGCTGTGTAAAGAAATAAAGTAATCGACTTTATTATTTTTTTTAAAAGATAAAACCCTTGAAAGAAATAATGGCAACAAGCCAATGATAACAACTTTTTGGATATCTCTTTTATTTATTTCTGAATTAAATTGCTTGTGTAGTATAAAATCGAATTTAGATGTACGATGTATGTATACTATTTCTATGAGGTTATCAATCTGATCAAATAGAGGACTGTCTAACATTTTAAATAGAAATATAGTTGTACTATATCCATTTTCAATAAATTTATTGGCTAAACTGATACCAAATTTTTCTGCACCACCAACATAAAGCCCATTAAAAATAATTCCAATGCCCGATCTATTGTTCATACTTACAGGTTATAACTAACCGAAATTATTTTATACTACTACTTTAAATACTGGTACATTTTTCCAGCATAAACTTGCTTGAAATTTTTGCATCAAAATATTGTTCAGCCACAAGTTTAGCTTTAATACCCATTGTTTCTGTAAGCATATCTAAGTTATCAATACAATACATCAGGCCTTCTACTATTTCTGATGTACTTTCCGGTGTTACAAGATATGCACTCTGTTTATGTTCCAGGTAATTTTCAACATCACCAATACGGGAAGCTATAACTATTTTACCCGCTGCTAAAAACTCCCCAAGTTTAAATGGAAATCCTGCATTTGCAAAGGCAGAATTATTTCTCGTCATACAACAAATATCCACACTATTTAGTAATTTAAAATAATCATCGGTACTTAAAAACCCTTTGTAATCTATTAAATGGTTATTAATTATTTGGGGAAATATCCTTTCTTTATCAGCAGGTTCCGCCTTACCACTTAATAGCAATTTAAAATTGTAATTTTTTTTTTTTAATATTTCAATGGCTTCTAATAAATACTCCAGGCCATCTTTTTTAGCGAATGAGCCGCCATAAAATATTTTGATAGTTCTTTCTGCTGCTGCTACTTGCTTATGATAATTTATATTTTTGAAATCGACCGAAATAGGTAAAATATAAACAGGAATTCTGTTATGGGTAACGTTAGTTATTTCTTTTACTAAATGGTTTGATATTGCGAAAATTATATCTGTATATAAGGGAATCATTTTAATGAATGCCAATGAAAATTGTTTATGTAATTTTTCATTCCATGTTTTAGCAAAATCATGTTTTTTATCTTCTACAAAATCAAATACAATTTTATAACCTTTGTATTTAGCATAGATTAACAATAAAAAATTTCTTACATCAGGGTATTGATAATTATAAATAATATTTTTTGCCGATTTATCCTTGTGTGTGTTAATAAAATTTTTCCCTTTTTTAAGAAACTTAATTACCGACAAAGGATTAAAAATAGATTTATAGCCAATGCTTAGGCAATCAATTCCGGGAATGGTCGATTCAGTATTATTATGATATTTCATGCTTAATAAATCAAGCATGATAAGATTACTTATGCTTACATCTTTATCATGAATCAATGGGTTGAATAAATTTTTTATTCGCATAGAACCTGCCATATCTCTAGTCTCGTAGTTGGCAAATGCATTAACGCCCAGAATTATAAAATTTATTTTTTTATTCATTTGAAGAAAGAAATTGAAATTTTCTTTTTTTAATATTTATAAATGATCAATAAACTCTTTTAACTGCTTTCCCTGAATTTTGTAATCAAAGTTGCGAAGTCCAATATTATAACCCTCCATACCAATTTCATTGAGTTGTTGTTTTGATGAAATTATTGCTGATAGCTTTTCGTAATAAGATTCTATACTATAATTGTCTGCTAGAATTGCAGAAATTCCATCATTAAAATAAAATTTTATTTCTCCCAGATTTGTAGATAAAATCGGTCGTCTTGCTGCCGTATATTCTCCTATTTTGTGTGGAAACCTTGCAATATCCTGCAACTTATTTCTTAATGGTATAATCAACAGGTCTGCTCCTTTATAGTCCTTTAATAATTCCGAATTGGAAATATTGCTTTTGATAATGATATCATTTTTAAAAGATATCGTGTTTATAAATGAATGTAATTTCATCCAGTTATTTTCATGTAGGCCAGAAATAATAAGTAACAAACTTCCTGTATATTGATTATTTTCTTTCAATTTAGCAAACAACGTTATTATAAATTCGATTATTTCCTCATAATTTATTGTGCCGCAATACATCAGGTACTCACCCGAATTTGAAGCTGGAATAATATCAAATTTAGAAAAATCAGAATTGGCTGGAATTTTAACCATTGGTTTATTGACTTCAATACTTTGTACATGTTTACCCAAATAGTCGCTAATTACTATTAAACCATCACAAAACGAACATATATAACGATCAATAAGTTTATCATTAATTTTAGTAAAATATGAATTGCGTTCAGGTATGCTTGAAAACATTTCCACGTATTGAATGATTATCTTAAATCCTAAAATTCTAGATAAAATAAAATAATAAGGATATTCAAGAAAGTAGTTGCTGTAAAGGATGGCAGTATCAATAGTTTTTCTTCTTTTGTATAAAAGTATTAACTCACCACAATATCCAGAAAGCTTATTTAAATTACGTTTTAAAAACGAAACCGGTTTCGAATTGTAATGCGATGTATTTACATATGGTATTCCATTAAACAATCTTACTTTTTTATTATCCGGATATTGATGATGGCTTATTTTATTTATTATTAAAGGTGTAGCTCCTGCTTCTTTTAAACCTTTAAACGTAAGCAATGTACGTTGAACCGATGCCATACCTTTTGGAAAGCCTGAAAACCCTAGGTGAATGATAAGCATTTAATGCAGTAGTAAAATTTGGTAAGTAACTTTAAATTTAATACAACTCTTTTTATGTTAAAATAATAGCCTCAAATTAAAAAGAATGTAAACAGTACTTATAAAGTAAGTTTTAAACTTCTGTTGAAATAGCTTTTATGTTTCGCAAAATAAAATTCCTTACTGTAATAATTGGTTGTAAAAAGAAATTGTTTTTTGGGCAACTTTATCACAATGATATCTATCAATTGCACTATTTCTAGCCTTTTTTTGTATTGATGTTATAACGAGATTATTATTGTATAAGTTTTCTAAAATGGTCAACGCATTTTCTATGGTAGCTATATTAAATAAAAACCCATCTTCCCCATCCTTAACCATTTCTGGTATTCCTCCAACTGTTGAACATACGACTACTTTACCTGCACTCATTGCCTCAGCAATAACCATCGGCAATGTTTCCTGTTTTGAGGAGACTATTAATATATCTGACTGCGCCAAAACCTCTTGTAATTTTTGCTGAGATTGCCACCCATGTAACGTTACATATTGTTCTTGTTGATTGTTTTTTATAAAACTTAATATTTCCTTTTTGTATACTTCATCAGTAAAACCGCCTAGCACATCTAATGAAAAGAAAAACTCCTTTTCTACTAAAACTTTTAAAACTTTTAGTAAATACAATAAATTTTTTCTGGCCTCAATGCTACCAACATACAAAAGTTTATTAGAGGTATTATTTTTAAAAGGGATTTTAAAAAAGTCTGGACTCACTGCATTGGGTATAATGGTAAAAACCTTTTCTCTTCTCCCTGTAAATTTTGCAACTGAATATTGAGAGATATGAATTATATTTTTGGGGCAAAAAAATAATTCCACTATCCCATTTGTGTAATAAACTAATTTATCTTTTATATTTATTTTTTGTTTTGCCTCAGAAAAAGGAATACCATGAATAGTTGCAATTTGTGGTATTTGTAAAAGACCAAACATTCTGGTAAGCAAAATATAACCACTCATTGCATAGTGAACAATGGATGGATTAAATGCTGCAATATGCTTTTTTAAAATTGATGACCCTTTAAAACTAAAGTTGAATATATGCGGTAGCTTACCTTCAGGTAAGTAATAAATATCTATACTTTTAGAATAACTTACTATCGTCTCTTCAAAAATTTCCCTGTTAAATGAAATTACTCTTATTGTAATATTCGCATTAGAAAATCCTTTTAATAAATTAGATAAGGCAGAATTAACACCTCCTTCAATATTTTCGATATTAACTGGAAATGCAGGTATTACAATAAGTACGTTCATTAAATAATAATGATTGGATTAAATTTTAAAAGTGCAATTAGGGATTGCCATAACATTATTTATTATACAATAGTAAAAGATATGGCTTCGCCACTCTCAGTCACTTAATAAACTGAAATAGTATGATTTTACTGTTAAAGCGTTTCTAAAAAACGCACAAAATTAAAATGCGTTTTTATCTCCTTTAAATACTTTGTAAACCGTTAAAAAAATGATACGAACATCAAACCAGATTGTCCAATTTTCTAGATACCACAAATCATTATTTACCCTCATCTTTAGTTGCTCGGAATCAGTTATTTCTCCTCTAAACCCGTTAATTTGTGCCCACCCTGTAATTCCTGGTTTTAAAAACTGCCTAACCATAAATTGGTCTACAATTTTTGAATAGTCTTCTGTATGTCTTACCATATGTGGTCTTGGGCCAACTACACTCATTTCGCCTTTTAAAACATTTAAAAATTGTGGAAACTCATCTAAACTTGTTTTGCGTATAAACTTGCCGATTTTAGTTATTCGATAATCGTTTTTAGTGGCTTGCTTAACATCAGATTCATTGTTTACCCTCATACTTCTAAACTTATAACAACGAAAATTCTTATTATTTTTACCTGTGCGCATTTGAGAGAAGATAATAGGTCCTTTAGATTCCAAATAAATCAATAATCCCAATAGTGGTATTAACCACGAAAGAATAAATATTGTTACAAATAAACTTAACGCAATATCGAGGGCTCTTTTTTTAATTCTATTTCCAACATCATCCAAAGGTTCACTTCGCATTGAAAGAATCGGCATATCTCGTATATAGTCAATATAAACAGGTTTGTTTATAAATAAAGAAAGATCAGGCACTATTTTAAATCTTATACATTCCTTTTCTGCAATATTCATCAATTTGTATATGTAATTATTTTGTTCGGGTGTAATGGTGGAAAAGATTTCTTCCACATTTAATTCTTTTGCAATCTGGATAGAATTATTAATATCAGATAAGATTGGATGCTTTGATAACTCTGTTACGTTATGCTCATCCTCAGTAAATCCCATCAATTGCATATTAATTCCCTCTTCTTCAAAATAGTTGGCTAGTTTTTTTGCTGTTTCGTTATAACCAATAATTAATATTTTTTTTAGTAAAAATTCTTTTGTTTTAAAATGATAAAAAATACCAAGAAAAAGAAAACGATTAAATAATAATCCAAGGGCAAAATTTATAAAAGTAATAAAAATGAAAAAGCGTGAAATCTCAAATTTTCTTAGAAAAAAAAGGTAAAAAAGCATACCGATTACCCAAATTAAATATACTTGTACGGATCGTTTTGTAAAAGATTCAAAATTTATGATATTATTTGTTGAGTAGGTTCTGCTTGTAAAGGAGATCAATAACCAACAAAGATTTAGTACAATCCAAAATTCTACATATGAATTAGAGGTAATTGGCTCAATCTTATTTTCGAATATAAAACCAGAAATCAAAAAAATAAGGTTTAATATAAAAAAATCAAGAATAATTAAAGTTATCTGTAAATAATATTTAAACTGTCTATTCATATAATTAACGCTAATTGGATATTTTTTTTATTTTTTTTCTAAAAAATAATATCCATTTTGTAATGGGGCTAAATACCATTTTAATTCCATCCACTACTATAATATCATCTACAATATTTATTGTATGAACACCCGCATTAAATTCACTACTCATATCAGGTAAAATTTTTAAATAAAACTCTTCTAAAAATTCAGTTTCAGAAAGTCTTATAATTTTATTAATAGTAATGGATTCACCATAATGCTGACTACAATTTTGAGCAGGTCGGTATAATTCACCATTTACAGTGATAAAATTTCCAGCAGGTCTGGAACCATCCAGATTATTTTTAACCGGATTATTAAGGTGTGGTTTATAACTACCAAATAAACTATCTGCGTAATAAATATTCAACATGCTGTGGTCATTTCCATTTTCCGCTAATGTGGCAAATAACCAATATTTTCCATCGTGTTTCAAAATTGTTGAGTCAAGAAGTGGTAAATCATTTACTAGAATTCTTTTGTTAACAAGGCACTTGGACGTAAAATTATATTCATATGCAGCTACATTATTCTCCACACTTGTTTCAGGTATAACATAGGTAACTTCGTTATCAAAAAATATAAAAGGATAAGAAGAATGGCTTTTTGTATCTAAAACTTCTTTGTTATCAATAATATTGAAGTTTTTATCTAAAGTAGCTAACCCTATTTTGCCATAAATACTAGGCTTAACCATAGAAAAATCTTCATAAAGTAGCTTTAGATTTCCCTCGTTATCTCTAAAAAAAAAGGGGTCTGCAAAGGAATGAATATTATTTTTAAGGGGTAACCATTTAAAAGATAAAATTGTATGTTTTTCTGTAATAATTTCATTAATACTACCTTTTGAAAAACCAATACTCCATTGCATAACACAAAATAACTTATTATACAATTGACTTAAATTCATTAAAGATTTGATTACCGAGATTTACGAATTAAGAATAAAGTTTATAATTTCCCTGAAAGACATAAAATTTTTGTTATTTTTCTTAATAACCAATAATTGTAAGAATAATAATCATTACAGATAACGACTTTACCACCAAATAATAATTTGTAATTATTTATTCCTTTTAAACTTTCATTCTCAGTATCTTTTGCATACCCGCCAAAATCAAATATATTAAACCCTAATTCTTTAAAATGTAAAATGTCTTTTACTGTAAGATATTTATTTGCTCTTCCTATTAAATTACGATCATATTGTTCATCCAACCTTTTGGTTGCTGAATGAAGGTGTCGCACTATTCCAATCTCTTCATCAACAAGGTAACTGTGTGCTGCCAGTATTTGTCCATTATTTTCAGCAAAACTTAATCTAACAGAATTTCCCATTTTAATTATTTTCTCTTTGCTTGTAGTATAAGTATCCTTTTTTAAAGCAAATTCGTTAAAAAAAGTTACGAATTTATCTATCTCATTATGAAAATAACAAATAGTTCCTTCATTTTCAGATATTTTAGTTTGTTGTCTGATCTGTTTTGAAAAATTAGCATGTATGGCATTGGCATCTTGATCTAACTCAAGTTCCAGCGTATGGGAATCTTCTTGAATAGCAAAAATCTTTGGATTTAAATTGTTCTTTACATGTAAAAAAGAATTTAAAGTAAACAGATCTAAAAAATTATATTGATGAGAAAACCAGCTTTCCTTTACTTTGAATAAAAAAATTTTTTTATAATATTTGATCATTTTTACTTTCCTAATTAATTATTATGTATGAATTTATCTTGCTCTAACGCTTTTTAATGTCAAATTATTTTCTCTTAATATTAATAATTAAAGTTTAATATATTGAATAATAAAACTTATGTTAGTGTTTTATCCTATTTCGGGGATAAGATTTTATTAAAAAGTAATTAAAGGAAAGTGCATGGTAGATATTGATATAAAACCATAGTTAAAATATAACCTTTAAATGTTTTAATTTTTTATAATAGTTATAAGCAAGTGTTATTAAAAAATAATCACGTTATACCTAAAATCTATAAGAAGATTTTTTTTAAACTAAGAAACCAGGTTACTTCTTTCAAAACCATAATTATAAATATCAAAATTTGATTTTTCTAATTTGGCAATCATCATGTAACCAAGTGAAGGAAGCCAAAGTCGTATCATTGTATTTTTTACAGAAATAAATTTCCCTTTAACATCTATATGCGGATCAGTAATAATTTTTGCAAATTCATTAGGATTTACTGCCTTTCTTTCTAATTTAATATTATAAAATTCATTTGTAAAATTGCGGATATTAACTATTTCATCCTGCTGAATTACTGCAGGTTTTCCCAACCAATAAACAAAATTGATTACAAAATTGGTATTTTTTATAGCCCCCATTTCTTCATCACTAATGTGCACAAACACAAAAGATGACATTAGCGGGAGATATACAGTTTTTTTCTTGGTTGGAGCCGAAATTACAATTCGGTTAAGAGGGTAATAATTTTCTATTTTCTTTTTAGCTAATAAGCCTGCTACTTTTTTTTCGCAATTTGTTTTAGTGTGTATTACGTACCAATTTTTTTTCATCTGTTTAATTTTTTATACAAAATATTCAGATTCTCAATGGATCAGATTAGACACTAGTTTTTATGAAGGATATTGAAGTATTAAAATTTTAACCCCAAAAAATTATAAAACATTAATTTTACTTTTATGTTTTTCGGATTTATTCTTTTTTTTATTATCATAACTATACACATAATTGTAACCATACCCATAGTTATTTTTGAAAAACCCTCTTGTTTTCACCCCATTGAAAATGATACCAGGATTTTTAATAGGGTTAATTACCATATTTTCATCTATTCTCTTTACGAGCATTTTGGGCGTAAATCTGTGCCTTACTACATAAAGAGTAGCATCGCAAAGCTTAGATAAAAGATAAGCATCAGTTATTAAAACAACTGGTGCCGCATCAATAATTATACAATCAAAATCATTGTCTAATTGATTTATAAATGATTCTATTTTCCCATTTACTAATAACTCACTTGCATCCTGCTGTAACGTACCGGATGAAATATAAAATAAATTTTCATTGCCAGCAATATTATCAGTAATGTCTTTTATTTCTTTTTTACCTATTAAATAATCGCAAACACCAGGCTGTTCCGATATTGAAAAATATTTTGCAAGACCGGGATTATGAAGATCCATATCTACAAGCACTACCCGTTTGCCAGTTAAGGATAAGCTTGTTGCAAGATTTGCTGCAATAAAACTTTTACCTTCTCCTGATATACTTGAAGTAATAAGTATTTTTTTATGCGCATCATTAATGCCTAGTGATAGTAGTGAAATTCTTATTTTTCTAAATTCTTCTACTATAACTGTTCTGCTACCAGCTTTTACAACCAATTCTTCTTTCGCGCTGTTAAAGGCAATTTCACCAATTATTGGGATAGTAGTTAGCAATTCAATTTCAGTCCGATACAATATTTTGGGGCTTAAAACCTCCTTTGCAGTTATAAATGCAATAGGAAATCCCAGTGCCAGAATTAAGGAGCCTAAATAAATAATCATTTTTTTAGGACTAACAGGATTTGGTGAGGCCTGTGCATAATTTACTACCCTGCTGTCTGATATATTTGAGGCATATGAAAGCTCACTTTCTTCTCTTTTTTGTAGTAAAAAAGAATATATCCCATTTTTTACATTCTGATCTCTGGTAATTTCTACTAACTGCCTTTCCTTTTGAGGTATTGACGATAACATACTGCTATACGATCCCCCAGCAGCATATAAATTACCCTTACTTTGCTCAAGGTTTTTGCGCTGGCTTTGAATATTACTTAATATAGTTGGCTTAATTTGATTGATTTGTTCGCTTATTGAAACCAAGAGTGGATTATTTTCAGCAACAGTCATTTTCAATTTATCATACTGCATTTGCAAGCCACTTAAATTTGTCATTTGCTGCGTTAAAGCAGGATCATTGATACCCAAAGTAGATGGTAACATTCCTAAATTACCTTGTGACGTGGCTGATTTTTCCAACTGGATCAATGCATCAGCCTGCATATTTAAGTCTCTTAATCGTTTATCATTTGCACTAACATTTTCTAAATAAAGTTGCCCTTGCCTACTAATATCAACTGCACCTTTACCAGCTTTATATTGTTGCAACTTTCCTTCAATCGAATCAAGGTCTTTTGAGACAACGCTTAATCGCTCTTCAATAAATGCAAGGGTACTTTTGGCTAAATTATTTTTTTCTGATAATGCAGCATCGCCATAGCTAATGATTAACTCATTTAATATATCTTCCCCTCGTTTTGGGACTTCATCTCTGTAATATAAATTTATAACACTTGATAATTTACTGGATGCTGAAACTTTTAAACCAAGTAAAATTTGATCAGCTACAACTTTTGATGAGACTATGGAAAAGAAAAAGGGCTTTTTATCAAGATCGGGCGTGTAGTTATTATTTTTAAAAAACTTTAATTTTCCAAATGGAGTATTTAGCCATTGATTAAGAGGACCTTTATAACTATTATTTAAAATTACTGTTGCTTTTTTTTCATCATAGTCAAGACTAATTTTTTTAAATCCTTCTAAAGAATCAGGATTAAACGCTTCAATAGTAACAGGTGACGTGGTATAAGCTGATAAAATTTTAACTTGGCCTTCCTCTATTATCGGAGCATATAAATGTAATTTTTTTACAACTTCATTCATAATTGTTCTTGATTGAAGCACTTCTATTTCATTTTCAATAATTTTTTTTGTATTAATCAAATCCAGCGATTCCATCATTTTGGAATCATCATATCCCTTTTTTTGATCTTTAATAATAATAGTAGCAGATGCTTCATATTCTGGTATTGTGTATCTAAGATAAACAAAAGCGCCTCCTCCAGATAAAAATAAAAATACCAAAAACAACGGCCAGTATGGTAAATATTTTGCTATTTCCTGCAATATGGAAGTTTCTTCTTTCAAGTTTTTCGGTGTTTGTTGTTTTAGTCTCATTTATTTTAGAGTAGAATTAATTTATTTTTTTATTACTTGTAATGTTAATAAAAGTACAGAGATGGCAGATAAAATAATTGGGGCATTTTGTTTTATTGCACTTGCCGTAGCCATTTTATTTTTATTTGCTTCCACATAAATTATATCATTCGGTTGCAAAAAATAGTAGGGTGAAGTAAGAAAATTTGATGAATTTAGATCGATACGGGTTACGTTCCTCTTACCTGAAGATTCTCTAATTAAAAGAACATTATCTTTTTTACCATAAACTGTAATATCACCTGCTAAACCCAATGCTTTTATCAAAGACATTTTTTCATTACCAACCGTTATAACTGTTGGCTTAGCTACCTCTCCAATTATTGTTATATCAAAATTCAATTGGCGAATGGTAACAATGGGATCTGTTAGCAATTTTTTTTCGATTAGCGTTGCTGTAATCTGATCCTTTAATTCTTTTTTTGTTAACCCTTCCACCTTAAAATTGCCAAGAATAGGTAACTGAATTAATCCATCTGAATTTACAAGATACCCGCCTATTGTTTGATTAAAACCGGTACTATTGTAATTTAAGGTTGATGTATTGGTTGTATTAAAAATTGCAGAAGCGTCAGAATTAAGACTAGTAATAAAAATACTCAAAATATCATTTTTTTGTAGAATGATACTACTCGTATCCTTGAAACTTGCAGTAATACTCCCATTTGGCAGATCATTAAAATAGGTTGATTTCCTTGAGTTAATGCAGGAGGTGCTATAGATAATAATAAGGGAAAATAGAAGAAAATTGATATAATTTTTGTACATAATTATTTAATGTGGTGTATAATTAAAAGCTATGATTAAAACTATTTTTATTGTAAATAGAAAGCTAACCAACGGCAATGATAGCATTATAATTAAGTAAAAACTTCAATCATAAACGTTGAGAGGAATATTCGTAGGATTAAGGGTAATAAAGGGAAAAGAATGCGCAGCTTTATGTAAGATTGGATCAGAGTTTTATAATAGGAAAAGAATAAATACTTTTCCTATTAAAGTCAAAAGTAATAATTAAATTTAACAATCCAAAAAACAACTGTAATTATTAATATTATCAAAACATTAATGAATTTGATATTGTTTAACGTAAGTAGAATTTATTTATAATAAGGTTAAAAATTTTCTTAACATTTTTGAAATCTGCATCTTATTAAAAAATCTAACCGTTATACAATACTTAATCAAATCATTAAAAAGTAACTTAAGAAAAAGCTACCATTTATCTACTTCTTCTGTACTACCATTGTCTAATGATAATCCTTTTTCTATTGAATGAGTTATTTCTATTGTTGAAGGAATTTCAATTTTTACATCCTGAGTTTCAACTACACTTTCCTCATTAGTAGATAATGTTTGTTGCCCTTCTTCTCCTTCGTATGGAGTATCATGATTAAATGCATCAAAATCAAAATCTGGCATTAATTCTGTTTTTACATGATCGATTGCTTCAGCTAAACCTTTAATAAATTTATTAAAATCTTCCTTGTATAAAAAAATCTTATGCCGATCGTACCCCTCAGAATCAAAACGTTTACGGCTCTCAGTAATTGTAAGGTAATAATCACTTCCACGGGTTTCTCTTACATCAAAAAAGTAAGTTCTTCTTTTACCTGCCCTGATACGTTTACTATAAACGCTTTCCATTTTTTTGTCATTGTTGTCGTACGCCACAGTTGTATAATTTTATATTGAAAAAGGTTACTAAATAGTAAGTTACTAGGCAAAGATAAAATTGTTTTCCAAATAGCAAAATAAACCTCCTTTCTTTACTAAGCAGCGTATTTTTTGATATTGATTCTTTTAAGAGATTGAATGATCATAAAAATTTAAAGAAAACAAGGTAATGCTGTAAAATTATAAGCTTTGTTCCTGTTGCTGCTGCCTGTTATACATTTCAGCGTAATAGCCTTTTTCTTTGATTAGTGTTGCATGTTTCCCCTGTTCCACAATTTTACCATCATCCAGCACAATGATATTATCAAAATCAAGTAAAGAAAAAATCCGATGCGTTATTATTATTGCCGTCTTATTCTCTAAATATAAGTTTAGATTATTTAATACTGTTTTTTCTGTTCTTGCATCCACAGCGCTAAGACAATCATCAAATATTACGATGGAAGGGTTTTTTATTAATGCCCTGGCGATTGAAATACGCTGTTTTTGACCACCACTCAATGTTACGCCCCTTTCTCCAATCATTGTTTTATATCCATAAGGAAAAGATTCAATTTCTGTTGCTACGTTGGCTTGTTCAGCAGCTTTCTTTACCGCAGTTGTTGGAGCTTTAACTAAACCAAAAGCAATGTTTTTTTCAATTGTTTCACTAAATAAAAAAACATCTTGGGGCACATAACTAATATTTGAACGTAGATAGGTTAAGTCTATTTGAGTTATAGGTACCCCATCATATAAAATAACACCTTTGTCAACATCATACATCCGCAAAAGCAGTTGTGCAATGGTACTTTTACCCGAACCTGTTTTTCCAATAATAGCAATTTTTGCTCCTGGATTTATTTCCAAATAAAAATTTTTAATAGCATTAATACCAGTATGCGGATAAGTAAAATCTATGTTTTCTAAAATGATTTTTTTATTCAATGCTGGTTGTAAAGGATTACCTGGTAATAGAATACAAGATGGAGTTTGTAAAAATTCATTAATGCGCTTTTGAGATGCTGCCGCTCGCTGTGTCATACTCGCCGTCCAACCGATAGCACTTACCGGAAATATCAGCAGTTGGATATACATCACAAATTCTGCAATAGTTCCTACAGAATGATGTGTTGGATCTTTTAGTACATCTATTGCTCCAACCATAATTGTTATTAAAGTACTTATACCAATCATTAATGCCATACTGGGAAAATAGATGGCTTCAGTTTTAGCAAGACTCAGCGCATTTTTTTTGTATGCCTCACTATTTTGAGTAAAAAATCCAAGCATCGCTTTTTCCTGTACAAATGATTTTATTACCCTGATGCCGCTATAAGATTCCTGTGCATTTGTTGTAAGATCACTTAGAAGCGCCTGTATATGTTGACTTTTTTTATGGATAATTGTATTTACAAGGTAAATGGTGATGGCTAAAATAGGCAACGGTGAAAGTGCCACAATCGTAAGTCGCGGACTAGCTTTTAACATAAAAAAAATACTAAATCCCAACACGGTTGCCAGGTTTATAAAATACATAATTGCTGGACCAACATACATCCTAACCCTACTCACATCTTCTGAAATGCGATTCATTAAATCCCCCGTACTATGTGTTTTATAAAAATTGGTATCGAGTTGCTGGTAATGTGTAAAAATCTGGTTTTTTTGATCGTATTCAATTAATCTGCTCATTACAATTATTGTTTGCCGCATTAAAAACATAAATACACCGCTTATAACGGCAAGTATAATCAAGAGCATGGCACTCCAGAAAAATCGTTCACCAAAGCTTTTACTATCGAGTACCGTTATTATTTTATAAACAAAGAAATCGTATTCTTTTGGTCTGAAGCTATTGCCTGCTTTAGCGGCAATTGCAACATCCACTTTTTGAACAATGGTATTAACCACATAACCTGTTAATTGCGGCGAGAGAATTCTAAAATAATTACTTAATACAATAAAAATAATCCCTAATAATAATCGCAGGCGATACTTCCAGAAAAAATGGTTGAGTGAAGAAAGATATTTCATTAATTCAAAAATAAACTAAAACAACAATCACAAGACAACTTGTTGAAAATGCTTTGCTGCTAACTGTGTGATTAAATTATATCAAGATTGTTATACTTATGGCTTCCCAGCAAATCATTAAAAATCCGGAGTGAATTTTTATGCTGTAACATTTCTAAATGGCGTTCATGATGTAAATCAGTACCCACAAGGTCTGCCAGATCATTTGCAATAATATATTTTGCTGCTTTGGCAACAGGCTTACCATAATAACCGGTTAATGAAAGCAGGTTTACCTGTAACAAAAAACCCATATCTTTCAACCGTTTGTATGTATCGTAGTTTTGATGATAAAAATGATACCGTTCAGGATGGGCCATTATAGGACGATAACCTGCAGTAATTATTTCAAAAGCAATCTGGTGCAGATTATCTGTTGAAGAGGCGTAAGACTGTTCTGTTAATATGATATTTTTATTTATTGTGAGCAACGGAATTGAATCCCTTAACTGTTGTAAAAAAAAATCATCCAGCATATATTCAGCTGCCGCAGAAATACTGATATCAATTTTCGCTACCGCACAAGCATCCTGCAATTGCTTTAACGCCGCATTTATAGTTGCTGGTGTATTTCTGTAAAGATCGCTAATTACATGTGGTGTAGCAACAGTTTTTCTAATACCCAAATCATAAATACCTTTTACTAAATTAAGTGCAGTTTCAATATCAGGAGCACCATCATCAATACCAGGCAAAATATGGGAATGTATATCCGTTGTTACAGGAAGGTTAGTGATAACCGGGCCATTTTTTTTACGTTTTAAAAAATCAAACATAGTATAAAAGTTTTACAAAAATAACATCTCTCACTTTTTTACTTTGCGAAATAAATTATAATGATATTGGTGTAATTTAATAATTGGTTTTAAAATAGAAACAACAAAAGGAAAAGGAATTTTATTTTTTTTCATCGCTAAATAATCCCTGCGGTTTGCCCTTAGCCTGATAGCAATCGTTTTATTACTTTGCCCGCCCGCCCTCATCTTTACTATCAATTTGGGGAGATATCTTGCATTTATTCTGAAACGGTAAAGGTAACGAGCCATAAATTCGTAATCCGCAGCCGTAAAATAATGTGGTTCATATCCCCCAAGTTCTATAATAAGATTGGACCGTACATAAAAAGTTGGATGCGCAGGCATCCAACCATAATTAAATCTAAACCGCTTATAACTGACCCCTTTCCAATAACGGATTATATTTTGTGTTTTAATTTGTTCAACATACACTAAGTCGCCATAAACTGCATCAACTTCATTGTCATCAAAGCAACGTACAATTTCTTCAATCACATCAGCAGATGCAAGCTTATCGTCACTGTTTAATATACCAATAATAGTTCCTGTAGCCAATGCCATTCCTTTATTGATAGCATCATACATGCCATTATCTTTTTCAGAAATCCATTGAGTTATATGATTATTGTAGCGATGTATAATTTCCAATGTACCATCCGTTGAAACCGCATCAATAATAATATGCTCAATATTTGCATAGGTTTGAGCTATAACCGAATTAATACACTCCTCCAAATACTTTTCTGAATTATAAGTTACTGTAAGGAGTGTTACTTTCATTTTTTTAGATACTTTCTTAACGAAACAATATTGAGGTTATTTTACAAGTTATAATTAATTAATAGGATTAAGTAGAATAAGCACAAAGAGCCTTTAAATCTGTATATGTATGTGGTTTTTGATTCATTCCTCGTTTTAAAATATTATCAAATAACCATTCTTTCATATTGCGTTTATTAAACCGATAAATGTATTCATCTA
>JANXSK010000011.1 GCA_025352695.1 Ferruginibacter sp.
TTATCCGAAAATAAAAATCATGTCGTAGATGTTTTAGCGGGTGCTTTTATGATGGTTGAGAAAAAAGTATTGGATAAAACCGGAATTTTCGACGAAGAATTTTTTATGTACGGGGAAGATATTGACCTCAGTTACCGGATACAAAAAGCAGGATACAAAAATTATTATTTTTCAGAAAGCACGATTATTCATTTTAAGGGAGAGAGTACCAATAAAGACAATTTGCAGTATGTAAAAGTATTTTACGGTGCTATGAATCTTTTTGTTAGAAAGCATTACAGTACCACCATTGCAGCCTTATACAGTATTTTTATCCAAATGGCTTTGTGGTTAAAAATCATTTTTACTCTTAATAAAAGAAATGTTAGTGATTTTAAAAAGAATGAAAATGAAACAGGTATTGCTTTCATTGAAACAATAATTGTATCTACTGAAATGGAGTATCGTACTGTGGTGGATTTATTAAAAGATGCCGGATTAAACTTGACTATAATTGGAAGGGTTGAATCCAAGGAAAAGGATAACAGCAATGCTTTAGGTACTTTAAAAAACTTACCGGAATTAATTGACAAATTTGCTGTAAAAAAAATAATATTTTGTATTGGTAGCGAACTTTTAACTAATGAAATTATCCACACAATACAAAGTGCACAGCTGCCGGTAAATTATTTGTTTCATACAGTTGGTTCAAGCTCAATTGTGGGTAGTAATAATAAAAATACTGCAGGTGACTATATTGCTGTAAAGCAGGCCAACTGATAGTAATAAGTTGTTTCAATTAAATAGTAAAAGACTACAACAGCTATTGTTATGCCTATTTAATAATGGAATATTTGTAGAAATACTAACATATACAGTTTATCTTTTTTGTGATATAGTCACAAAAAAGCCACTCCTTTTGGAATGGCGCTATATTTACTAACCCAGAAAAACCACTTACTTAACTAGCCTGCATTTCTGCAATTTTGGCCCTGATCTTTGCCTCAATTTCTTTTGCCATTTCAGGATTGTCATTCAGTAATTGTTTTACAGAATCTCTTCCCTGCCCCAATTTATTGGCATCATAACTAAACCAGCTTCCACTTTTTTGCACAATACCAAATTCTACGCCCATGTCAATTATTTCTCCTGTTTTAGAAATACCTTCTCCAAAAACAATATCAAATTCTGCAGTTCTAAAAGGCGGAGCCACTTTGTTTTTTACCACTTTAACTTTTACACGGTTACCAATGGCTTCATCACCATCTTTTATTTGCGCCATGCGGCGAATATCCAATCGTACAGAAGCATAAAATTTTAATGCATTACCACCTGTAGTAACTTCAGGATTACCAAACATTACCCCAATTTTTTCTCTTAACTGATTAATGAAAATACAGCAACAGTTAGTTTTAGAAATAGTGGCTGTTAATTTACGAAGCGCCTGGCTCATCAGCCTTGCATGTAAGCCCATTTTGCTATCTCCCATTTCTCCTTCCAGTTCACTTTTAGGTACCAATGCAGCTACAGAATCTATTACAACCACATCCACAGCACCGGATAAAATTAAACGGTCAGCAATTTCTAAAGCCTGCTCACCATAATCCGGTTGAGAGATCAATAGATTATCAATATCAACACCTAATTTTTGTGCATAAGCACTATCAAAAGCATGTTCTGCATCTATAAATGCACACATGCCACCCTTTTTTTGTGACTCTGCAATTACATGCGTAGCAATGGTAGTTTTACCACTACTTTCTGGTCCATAAATTTCTATCACTCTACCCTTTGGTAATCCGCCAATCCCCAATGCCACATCCAGACCTAAAGATCCTGTTGATATTACTTCCTGTTGCACATGGGGTTTATCTCCCATTATCATTACCGAACCTTTACCGAAATCTTTATCGATTTTATCCATCGTTAATTTCAGTGCCTTTAATTTTTCTACGTTAGTGTTACTCATTGTGTGTTGCTTTTTAAGTGATGTATCTGGTTTTGCGTTGTAAAAATATATCGGACTTCAAAGATAATAGGTTTCTTTTATTAACACTAATATATTTAGTTATTTAGTAAAAAATTTAGTTTGTCGGTATGGGGACGGTTTTTGTTACTGGGTATTCCGTTGTTTAAAAGCAGCATATTTAAAAATCCCCATCCTGAGTTAATCAGGATGGGGGTGTTCAGCACGAGTAATATTCGTTTATCAAAAATTTTTAGGGGGTACGGATGGAAAAACGGGCAAAAAATTATTTTCAGGGCAACAAAATACTTCACTCTCAAACTAAACAATACAAATAGACGACACTTAATTGGTATGGGCAATACCTCAAAGTGTTAATTTTTGCTATTACAATTTTGTGTTTAGAATAATTAATAGTAAACAATAATAAAAAGTTTAAAAAATAGTTTATTGTTTCATAAGCAAAAAAGATACCTATAAGTTTGATTTCTCTGTTGTATAACATAATTATTTCCCCACACCACTTTCGCTCCAATAAGCTATTCGTAACTTTGTGCTATGCAGAAATATTTAGATGAATTGAATGCGCCTCAAAGAGAAGCCGTGTTACACAAGGACGGTCCTATTATAATTATTGCAGGTGCAGGAAGTGGTAAAACTAAAGTATTGACTACCCGTATTGCACACCTGATGGGGGCACACGGTATTGATGCTTTTAATATATTGGCACTAACCTTTACCAACAAAGCCGCCAAGGAAATGAAGGAAAGGGTGGAAAAAGTGTTGGGTAATTCGGAGGCACGTAATTTATATATTGGTACTTTTCATAGTGTGTTTGCCAGAATTTTAAGGGCTGAAGCTAACAAACTCGGTTACCCTAATAATTTTACTATTTACGATACGGATGATGCTAAAAGTGTAATTAAAACGGTACTTGGCGAACTCGAACTAGATCCGGCATATTATAAACCAAACACTGTTTATAACAGAATTTCAAGTGCAAAAAATAGTTTAATTGGGCCTGCTGAATATATTAATGATGCTACGCTTCAGCAAGAAGATGCAAGGGCCAACAGGCCGATGATTGGTCAGATATATGCTGCATATGCCAACCGTTGTTTTAAAAATGGCGCCATGGATTTTGATGATCTCTTGTACAAAATGTACATACTGTTAAAAAACCATCCGGAGGCACTTAGTAAATACCAGCGTAAATTTAAATACATCATGGTAGATGAATACCAGGATACCAACACCTCCCAGTACGAAATCATGAAATTACTCGGTGCTATGCACGAAAATATTTGTGTAGTTGGTGATGATGCACAAAGTATTTATAGTTTTCGTGGTGCCACCATCGAAAATATTTTGCAGTTTGAAAGAGATTATGATGATGTAAAAGTGGTAAAGTTGGAGCAGAATTATCGCAGCACTAAAAGTATTTTAAGTGTTGCCAATGAAATAATCGGTAACAATAAAAATCAGATACCAAAAAAACTTTGGACAGATAACATACCTGGCGATAAAATAAAACTTGTTCGCACTGCAACAGATAATGAAGAAGGCAAATATGTAGCGGATACCATACAGGAAGAAAAATTGCGCAATCATTATTTCAATAAAGAATTTGCCATTTTATATAGAACCAATGCACAAAGCAGGGCATATGAAGAAAGCCTGCGCCGGATGAATATTACTTACCGCATTTATGGCGGCTTGTCTTTTTACCAGCGCAAAGAAGTAAAAGATTTTATTGCTTATTTGCGGCTTGTAGTAAATCCGCAGGATGAAGAAGCTTTGAAAAGAATCGTAAACTATCCAACAAGGGGCATTGGTAAAACCAGTATGGACAGGGCTGTTTTATCAGCCAATGAAAACAATACTACCCTTTGGGAAGTGCTTAACAACGCTGCCGCTTATGGTTATAAAGCTGGCACATTGGAAGCCATAAATAATTTTGTGATGATGATCAGAATGTTCCAGAGTGAATTGCTAAAAAAGAATGCCTACGACCTGGCCATTATTGTGGGTAAAAGTTCCGGAGTTGTAAAAGAATTGTTTAACGACAAAACCACTGAAGGATTGGCAAGGTATGAGAATACCCAGGAATTATTAAATTCAATAAAGGAATTTACCGAAACGCCGATGAACGAAGAAGATGGCGAAGTGGGGGATAAAAGCTTAGGTAGTTATTTACAGCAAATAACCTTGTTAACCGATACCGATAATGATAAGGAAGATGCAGATAGTGTAAAACTAATGACGATACATGCAGCCAAAGGATTAGAATTTAGCTGTGTATTTGTGGGTGGATTAGAAGAAACGCTTTTTCCCAATGCAATGAGCATTAATACTAGAGAAGAACTGGAAGAAGAAAGAAGGTTGTTTTATGTTGCTATAACAAGGGCTAAGAAAAAACTTTGGCTTACTTACGCCAATGCCCGATATCGTTTTGGGCAATTGCAACAAAATGAACCAAGTAGGTTTATTGACGAAATGCCGGAAGATTTTATTGATAAAAGCTTTGCCGGCGGCGGAATTCGCAACCAGGGTGGCCATACCAATAATTGGGGTGGCAGTGCCTTTGATAAAAATGGTGCAGGTGGCAACAGTTATAAAGCGCAGGACAATCCTTTTAAAAAAGAAGAAAAGAGCCGGCCTGCTTATATGGTACCAACAAGGCCTCAGAATAAAGAACATACACCAACACCAGATTTTGAGGCAAGTGATACAAGCAATTTGCAGCCTGGCCAAAAAGTTGAACACCAAAAATTTGGCTTTGGTGATGTAATTAAAATGGAAGGTGCTTCGCATAACCCGATAGCAACTGTACAGTTTGAACTGAATGGTGAAAAAAAGATTATGCTGAATTATGCCAAGTTAAGAATTTTGGAATAAGAACATATTTTTATAATTATCAAGCAGGTAAAAGCAGTTTTTCGGAAGCTTTCTATTTTCGAATTTGGAAATTATTGCACGCTCGAAGGTGTTGTAAGCCTTTGTAACAAAGCTTTATTACTAGATAATGTTACATTTGCATTGAAATTTTTAAATATATTTTATGATTAAAACAGGTAATCCGGTTATAAGTATTTATACCGAAATGACTCCTAATCCGGAAACAATGAAATTTGTAGCCAACAAATTATTGTATCCCGGAAAAAGTATCGATTTTCAGGATGAATCAACTTCGGCTCCATCACCACTTGCGCAGGAGTTGTTTACTTTTCCTTTTATTAAATCTGTTTTTATAGCCAGTAATTTTGTTACGCTTACAAAAACAATTGATACAGATGATTGGCAGGATGTTATTCCAACAATCAAACTCTTTTTAAAAGAATATTTGGAAGAAGGCAAAGCGGTAGTAAATGAAGAAGCTGTTGCAAACATGAAGAGCGAAAGCAGCAATGAAGTAAGCGCCGATGATGATGATGTGGTAAAACGTATTAAAGAGTTATTGGAAAATTATGTAAAACCAGCAGTTGAAATGGATGGTGGTGCAATACAATTTAAAAGTTACGAAGATGGAAAGGTAAACCTGATGCTGCAAGGAAGCTGTAGTGGTTGTCCTTCTTCGATGATTACTTTAAAAGCTGGTATTGAAGGCATGATGAAAAGAATGATACCGGAAGTGAAAGAAGTGGTAGCAGAAGCAGAATAACCTCCTATTCCCCAAGGGAAATAAGAAGAATAAATTTTACAAAAAAGGCATCTCAAACGGGGTGCTTTTTTATTTAGCCTGCCATCGAGCCCATGCAATCAATATAAATTGTAAAGGAAACAAACGAATCCATGCCACCCACAAAGGGATTGATATTTGCGCACTCATGTATCCGCCTTTTTGGATCATGTAAATATGGGCAGGAATAAAAAGAATAAGTAAAGCAACAATACCGTAAGCTCCTGCTTTTCTGTAAGCAGGAAAAAGAAGTAAACTGCCAAACACAATTTCACATACACCGCTTGCAATATTTATAAAACTGTGAAAGGGGATATAAGGGGGTATTAATGGATAGTAAGCAGCAGGATGAAGGAAATGATTAATACCGCCAACAAGGTAAAATACAGCCATTATTATTAAACTAATATTTCTTAACAAACCCTTATTTTTATCTTTCATCATTTCATTTAAAGATAATGTTATAAATTGATTGTTCTAATAATTACAATGACAATTACAGAAATATACCAGCAATTCTTTAACGATATTTATCAAACCAGGTGGTACGAATTTGTAGGGGTGTTAATGGGTATTGCAAGTGTATGGTATAGCCGAAAAGAAAATATTCTGGTTTACCCAACAGGATTGATTAACACAATTATTTATGTTTACTTAAGTTTTAAAGGTGGCTTATTAGGTGAAGCAAGTGTAAATATTTATTATACTGTTATGAGTTTTTATGGATGGGTTTTATGGGCAAAAAAAGATAAGCAAAAGCAGCATGTTTTAAAAATAACGGGGGCAACAAAAAAGGAATGGTTAAAGCATATTGGTTTTTTTATGACCTTTTATATAACTATTTATTTTGCCCTAACGTATTTAAAAAAAAATTTTGCACCGGGTGCTATTCCGTGGGCAGATGCATTTGCTGCTTCAACTGCCTTTACCGGAATGTGGCTAATGACAAAGAAAAAACTGGAAAGTTGGTATTGGTGGATAGCAACCAATGTTGCCTCCATACCATTGTACTTTGTTAAGCATTATGTTTTTACAAGTGTTTATTACTTGGTACTTTTAATAATGGCTTTTGCCGGATTATTTGAATGGTTGAAACGAAAAGAAATGGCTCATTAAATTTGCAACTATGATTATCCCAACTTCTTACTGTCACGTAATAAAAATGATGAAGGCAGAAGATCAAAATTTACATAAGGCATACCACGATCAACAGTATGGTTATCCTATTGATGATGACAACGAATTATTTTGCCGGTTGATATTTGAAATAAACCAGGCCGGATTAAGCTGGACCACCATTTTAAAAAAACAGGAAACCTTTAGAAAGGCGTATCACAATTTTGAAATAAAAAAGGTGGCAGCTTATGCAGATAAAGATGTAGAGCGGTTATTAAATGATGCCGGTATTATCCGCAATAAGTTAAAAGTACATGCAGCTATTGAAAACGCTAAAACCATTCTTGTTTTGCAAAACGAATTTGGTTCTTTTAAAAACTGGCTAAACGGCCATCATCCAAAAACCAGAGAGGAGTGGACAAAACTTTTCAAAAAAACTTTCCGTTTTACCGGAGGCGAAATAGTAAACGAATTTTTATTGAGTACTGGTTATTTACCCGATGCACATGAAACTACCTGCGCAGTGTATAAAAATGTAGTTAATGCTAAACCTATGTAGAACAAAAAATAAACATGCTAAAAAAGATTGTCATCATTGGTCCCGAAAGCACCGGTAAAAGCACTTTGTGCGAACAACTATCTGCTTACTATGCAACCAGCTGGGTAAAAGAATATGCCAGAGAATATTTACTTGCCAACGGAACTGAGTATACGTTTGAAAATTTATTAGATATTGCTAAAGGGCAAATTGAAAGAGAAGAAATAGCTATACAACATTCAAAAATTTCTGTTGAGGTTGCCTCTAAAGAGGCTTTAGAACCCACGTCGCCACTTCTTTTTATAGATACTGATATGTACGTAATGAAAGTGTGGTGTGAATATGTATTTAATAAATGCCATCATTGGATTTTAAATACAATTGTAGAAAGAAAATATGATTTGTATTTGCTTTGCAATGTTGATTTGCCCTGGGTAAAGGATGAACTTAGAGAATATCCTGATTTGATAAACAGAGAAAAATTATATCACCATTACAAAGATATTATGGTAAACCAACCTGTAAAGTGGATAGATATAAATGGTGGTTATGAGGAACGATTACAAAAAGCAATACATGCTGTAAATACAATGATATAAATTAAAACCAGCCTTTTTTTCTAAACATAATAATCATCCAAATAGGAACAATTAGCATAGCGCCTAAGGCCACATAAAATCCCCTGTCGTTGTGTAGCCACGGAATTTTATCGAAATTCATTCCAAATATACCGCCAATAACAGTAGCTGGTGCAAGTAAACAAGTTACAACAGCCATCACTTTCATTACCTCGTTCATCCGCAAGTTTACATTGTTTAAATAAAGGTCCTGAAGGTTCATGGTTATATCACGATAGTTTTCAGAAAGGTCATTTGCTTGTATAATATGATCGTACACATCTTTAAAATATTTTAAAGTGCGTTCATCAATTAAATTACTTTCCGTTCTTATAAATCCATTAATAACTTCCCTTACCGGAGCAATGCTTCTTTTAAGGATGATCATTTCCTTGCGCAACAAATTTATTTTTGCTAGGGCGCTACTATTGGCACTATTTTGTATTTCTTCTTCAATATTTTCAATTCGTTCACCAAGTTTCTCCATCACAGTAAAATAATTATCAACTATCATATCAAGCATGGCATAGCAAAGATAATCGGGCCCTGTTTGCCTCAACTTGCTAGCGGCTATTTTTAATTTGTCTCTAATAGGGTTAAATACATCTTTGTCCGCATCTTCCTGAAAACTCAGCACAAAATTTTTACCAAGCACAATACTAACCTGCTCGTGCTCCACTTTATATAATTTTTCGTTATAAAAAAGCATATTGCAAATACAAAACAAAACGTTTTCAATTTCGTCCATTTTTGGCCGCTGGCCAATACTTTGAATATCTTCCTGTATCAGTGGGTGTACACCATAATAATTACACAAAGTTTCTACCTCCGATTTGCGTATACCATCTACATTTATCCAGGTTATTTTATTGTTGTTCATATAAGGATAACATTCTGTAATGTTGCTGAGCATTTTCTCTTCAACAGTTACGGAATCATAATCATATACAAAAAAATTTGTAGCTTTTGCCTCTTCCCTTACAGGAATCCTTGTTGGATTTACCGTTACAATTTCTTTTGTACGGCTGGCATTAAACGGCAACAAGATTTTTTGAATATAATATTTACTTCTACGATTCATATACTGCAATTGAAATTTTTTTATACTGCTGGATAAAGGAAAATTAAGAATTTTAAATGAGTTGATTACAAAAATTTACACTAATTAAATGTATAAAAAAACCGGGATTATAAACCCCGGTTTTTATTTTTTTAAAAGATCATCAATTGCCATACACACTTAAAAATTTAATCCGCATTATTTTTAATTGTTCCCAGCTAAAACTACTATCGGCCAATTCTTCCTGCGCAATTTGAAGGCTACTGGTTTCGCAAGCTTTAAAGTAATCAATTATTTCTTCCTGCTCATATTCATCTACCATTTCGTCAATGGCATAATCAAGGTTTAATTTTGTTCCGCTGGCAACAATGGTTTCCATCTCTTCCAACAATTCATTTATGTTCAGGTCTTTAGTTTTTGCAATGGTTTCAAGGGGTATTTTTTTATCTACATTTTGAATGATAAAAATTTTATTGTTATTCCTGTTTACCACACCTTTCATTACAAAATCATCCGGACGTTGTACTTCATTTTCCCCAATGTATTCAACAATAAGATCAACAAATTTTTTGCCATAACGCATTGCTTTGCCCTTACTAACGCCCTGGCATTTTTCAAGCTCTTCTATGGTAGTAGGGTACATAGTAGCCATATCTTCTAAACTGCCTTCTAAAAATATAACAAAGGGCGGCAGGTTTTTTTCTTTGGCAACTTTTTTACGCAGCTCTTTTAGCAGTTCTATTAATTTTTGATCTGCAACAACAGTAGGGCCTGTTGCAGGCGATACTTCATCATCGTCCCCATCTGCATCTTCAAATAAATTATTTAATATTATTTTAAAAGAGGAAGGCTTTTTTATAAAGTCATGTCCTTTTTTGGTGAGTTTTAAAACACCGTATTCTTCAATGTCTTTATGCATAAGTCTTTCCAGCAGCATCTGACGCATTAAGGAATTCCAGTAATGCTCATCCTTCTTTTTGCCAATACCAAAAAAATCTCTTTCATCGTGCCTAAACATTTTTACTTTAGGGTTTGGTTTACCACGCAAAATGTGCATCAGGTAGTCCATAGTAAATTGTTCATCTAATCCTTTAACAACAGTAAGCACTTGCAATGCCTCTGTTTTGGCTTCCATTAGTTCTTTAGGATTATTACAGTTATCGCACATTTTATTGGTGCATTGTGGTGTATTATATTCTTCTCCAAAATAATTCAACAAAATTTTTCTGCGGCACACAGAACTTTCGCAATAAGCTACGGTTTCATTAATTAATTGTGCACCTACTTCTCTTTCGCTTAGTGGCTTATCCCTCATCAGGTGTTCCAGCTTGGCAACATCTTTATGGCTGTAATACAAGATGCATTTACCTTCCATACCATCACGTCCGGCACGGCCTGTTTCCTGGTAATAATTTTCTATCGATTTTGGAATATTATAATGTATTACAAAGCGAACATCGGGTTTATCAATACCCATTCCAAATGCAATGGTGGCAACTATTACCTGCACATCTTCATTTAAAAAAAGATCTTGTCTTTCTGCTCTTAACTTACTATCTAATCCAGCATGGTACGCCACGGCTTTAATATTATTGGCCATTAGCATATCGGCAAGCTCCTCGGTTGTTTTTCTATTAAGGGTATAAATGATACCACTTTTTCCTTTATTTTGGGTAATAAAACGAACGATACTTTTTACTGTTTGATCTTTATTTATTTTGGGTAAAACTTCATAAAATAAATTGCCCCTGTTAAAAGAAGAAATAAATATTTGGGGATCACGCAATCCAAGATTTCTTAAAATGTCATTTTGCACTTTAGGGGTAGCAGTAGCAGTCAGCGCAATCATTGGTGCATCAGCATTAATTAACTCCATCATTTCTCTCAGGCGACGGTACTCCGGCCTAAAATCATGGCCCCATTCAGAAATACAATGAGCCTCATCTACTGCAAAAAAAGATATTTTTAGGTCCTTAAAAAATTCAATATTTTCTTCTTTAGTTAAAGTTTCAGGTGCTACGTACAACATTTTTGTTTTGCCTGTCAATAAATCATCTTTTACAATTTTTTGTTGTCCTTTATTGAGTGTGCTATTTAAAAAATGAGCTACATCATCTTTACTGCTGTAACTGCGTACCAGATCTACCTGATTTTTCATTAAGGCAATTAGTGGAGAAACGATAATGGCGCATCCTTCACTAATAATTGCAGGTAATTGATAACACAAACTTTTACCTCCGCCGGTTGGCATTATTACAAGTGCATCGTTACCAGTCAATAAATTTTTTATGATTGTTTCCTGTGGTTCTTTAAAACCATCAAAGCCAAAGTAGTCTTGTAATTGAGCGGTAAGATTTTTATTCTTGTCTACACTTATTGCTTTTACTGCAGATCCTTTAGTGGATTTTTCTTTTTTCTCCTTTATGGAGGTAGTTTTCTTTGGATTTTTTACTGTGGTCATATAGATATTCTCCTTAAAGCCATTTAAAATTTTACAGAAACTAAAAAAATATTGGTTTAGATGAAGCGTTATTTCTCCTGTAAAATTTGAACGACCGTAAAGTTACTTCAATACGGCTGTAATATCAAATGCACAAGGAAACCAAACACTCTTTAAGGTACTAATTTTTTTAATACAAACTACAATAGTAGTTCGTCCTTTGTGTTATCGGCTAATTAAAGTAGGTTTGCGCCTTCAAATATGAGTATCAATAGCATCATATCAACAGCAATCAATACCATTCAGTTAGAAGCTGATGCCATAAAAAAACTACAGAATTTTATTGGAGATGACTTTGCAGCAACTGTCAATATAATTGCGGCTTCAAAAGGGCGCCTTGTAGTAAGTGGCATTGGAAAAAGTTCTATTATTGCCCAAAAAATTGTTGCTACATTAAACAGCACAGGCACGCCTGCTTTATTTATGCATGCAGCAGATGCTATACATGGTGATCTTGGGATGATCCAAAAAGAAGATGTAATCCTCCTAATTAGTAAAAGCGGCGAAAGTCCTGAAATTAAGGTGTTGGCAACTTTAATAAAAAACTTTGGTAATACGTTGATTGGTATGGTTGGTAATACCTCTTCTTTTTTAGCATCAAATAGCGATATAATTTTAAATACCACTGTAGATCAGGAAGCCTGCCCCAACAATCTTGCACCAACAACAAGTACTACTGCACAAATGGTGATGGGCGATGCGTTGGCAATTTGTTTGATGCAAATGAAAGGATTTGGCATGGCCGATTTTGCAAAATTTCATCCCGGAGGAATGTTGGGTAAGAAATTATATTTAAGGGTTATAGATCTTTCAACTCAAAATGAACGGCCTGCAGTTTTCAAGGATGCAAGCATAAGCCAGGTAATAGTAGAAATGACAAAAAAGCGGTTAGGCACAACCGCTGTTGTAGAAAATGACAACACGATTGCAGGTATAATAACAGATGGCGATTTACGTCGTATGCTAGAGAAGATGACCGACTTTTCCACCTTACAGGCAAAAGATATTATGTCCAAAAATCCAACAACAATAGAAGCCCAGGAGTTGGCCATCACAGCATTAGAAACAATGAAAACAAAAAATATCAGCCAATTAATTGTAGTAGAAAATGAACTGTATGCAGGAATTATTCACTTGCACGATTTGGTAAGAGAAGGTATTATTTAAAAGTAAAAGAAAAACTGTTGATGCTAAACCAAATCAATTTATTTTCTTTGTAAAAAAGAAACTACAAAAAAATGTATAAAAATAACTACGTAGCGATAATGGCAGGGGGAATTGGAAGTAGATTTTGGCCACTAAGCAGAACAGATTATCCAAAGCAATTTTTAGATATTTTAAACACTGGAAGAACGCTTATACAAGCTACTTACGACAGATTTGCGTTATTTATACCAAAGGAAAATATTTATATAGTTACGTCTAACCAATACAAACATATTGTAGCTGAGCAGTTGCCGGATATTGCTATTGACAACATTTTATGTGAACCTTCAAGAAAAAATACAGCACCTTGTATTGCGTATATTTCTTACAAGCTAAATCAAATAAATCCAGATGCTAATTTAATATGTGCCCCTGCAGATCATATTATTCTTGATCCGAAGGGATTTAAAGCCACCTGTTTGCAAGCCTTGCACTTTACTTCTAATATAAAAGCATTGGTTACGCTTGGTATTAAACCTACCCACCCAAATACCGGCTATGGCTATATTCAATATGATCAACTGGCTGTAAGCGTAAATGTTTTTAAAGTAAAAACATTTACTGAAAAGCCCGACAAAGAATTAGCCCGAACCTTTATTTCAAGTGGCGATTTTTTATGGAACGCCGGTATTTTTGTTTGGCAGGTAAAAAATATTGTGAAAGCATTTGAAACTTTTTTGCCTGAAATGCATGATGTATTTGATGCAGAAAAAAATAGTTTTTTTACCCCTGATGAAAAAGAAGCCATTGAACGGATTTACCCGCAATGCGTAAATATATCTATTGATTATGGCGTGATGGAAAAAGCAGATAATGTATATATTATACCTTCATCATTTGGCTGGAGCGATTTGGGTACCTGGGCAAGTGCTTACGAAAACCTTGAAAAGGATTATCTGGAAAATGCGGTTACGGGTGCAAATGTGATGGTCATAGATGCAACAAATAATATTGTACATGCGGATAGTGGAAAGCTGGTATTATTACAAGGTCTTGATGATTTTATTGTGGTTGATACCCAGGATGTATTGTTGATTTGTAAAAAAGAAAAAGAACAGGAAATAAAAGAATATGTGGCCGAAGTAAAAAGAAATAAAGGGGATAAATTTCTTTAAAATATCTGAGAAATCGTACAAGTAACCGCCAAATGTTATGGTTGGAACTCTGCATTTAATTACTAGTATACATACATGCTTAAACTTTAGTTGATCTTGCTTTACAGTTTTTTTGTTCAGCAAATCGAATAAATAAACTTCAATCGTATACACGTTATTTTTTATCTTCAATTAGGAATATTATTTCGCATAATAAAAGTGCGAAGTTTTTATTTATCTTCTTATTATTTCTGCCGATTAAATATTTATTTGTGACTAATTTAATAAAGAACCTGTCTTTTAAAAGTAAACTTCCAAACGTAGGCACCACAATTTTTACTACAATGAGTGTGTTGGCAACAACATATAAAGCCATCAACCTTGGTCAGGGTTATCCGGATTTTATGATGAATGCAGAACTAATTGCATTGGTAAACGAGGCCATGCAGACGGGTAATAATCAATATGTGCACATGAACGGGTTGACTTTACTAAGAGAACGTTTGGCAGAAAAAATGGAAAGCCTTTATAGTGCAAATGTAAATGCTGATACAGAAATTACCATTACCCCTGGTGGTACTTACGCAATATACACAGCGCTAACAACTGTTTTACAACGTGGCGATGAAGTAATCGTTTTTGATCCTGCCTACGACAGTTACATACCCAATATTACTATCAATGGTGCGCTACCGATTTTAATACCACTTAGTTATCCGGATTATGCTATTAATTGGGAATTGGTAAAAACAAAGATTACACCAAAAACAAGAATGATCATCCTAAATACACCTCACAATCCAACAGGAAGTGTATTAAGTAGCATTGATATTGAACAATTACGCAGCATAGTAAAAGCTACAGGCATTTTTATTTTAAGCGATGAAGTGTATGAGCATTTAATATTTGACAATAAAAAACACGAAAGCATGTTGCGTTATCCGGATTTGAGAGAAAGGAGTTTTGTGTGTTTTTCTTTTGGCAAAACTTATCATTGTACCGGCTGGAAACTGGGTTATTGTGTTGCACCTGCCACATTGATGAAGGAATTTAGAAAGGTGCACCAATTTAATTGCTTTAGTTGCAATAGCCCGGTGCAGGTTGCATTAGCGACATTTATTCAACGTAAAGAATTTTACCTGCAATTAGGCGATGAGGTGCAACAAAAAAGAGATTATTTTCAACAGTTGATGCAGCAAACAAAATTCAAAGCTTTACCATCTTACGGTAGTTATTTTCAGCTTTATAGCTATGCTGGTACTAGTAATGAAAAGGAAAAGGATCTGGCAGTAAGACTTACTAAGGAATATGGAGTGGCAACAATACCTGTGTCAGTATTTTACAATAAAGAAAAAGATGATAAGGTCTTAAGGTTTTGTTTTGTAAAAAAAGAAAGCACGCTGGAAGAAGCTGTAAACCGATTAATGAAATTTTAATTAAAAAGTCAAATATAATTTATACTAATTTATTCTATCATTTTGTTAGCGCTCGCAGGTGAAAGCTAAAAGAATAAGACGCACAGAATTTTTATATAAACCTCTTTTTTTGTCAAAAAGACTTTTATAATGCGCCTATTACAAAATAATTTTTAGTTCTATTAAGAAATGAAAATCAATGACTTAAGAATTTCTTTCCGTCAAATGCTAACTTTGTGTTAATTTATTTTGCATTAAATTTTGTCAATATAAAAAGAATTTATATTTTAGTGCACACGATTGCACAACTTGTCAAAAAAACTAACTATACATGATATTGCCCGTGAGTTAAATCTCACTTCGGGAACTGTTTCAAGAGCCTTGAACGACCATCCCCGTATAAGTACAAAAACAAAATCGCTTGTAAAACAAAAAGCGCTCGAATTAAATTACCACCGAAATAAAATAGCCTCTTCACTTCGCTCTGGAAAATCTCATACGATTGGTGTTATAATACCAAGTGCTGAAATGAATTTTTTTGGATCTGTTGTACATGGCATTGAAATGATTGCCAGTAACAATGGTTACAGTATTCTATTGTATCAAACAGAAGAAAATACTTTGTTAGAGAAAAAAGCGATCGAAACATTTTTAATTGCCAGGGTAGATGGGATACTTACTTCTGTTGCAAAAGAAACGGTTGATTTTAGTCATTACCAGGAGTTACAAAAAAGGCATATCCCTTTGGTCTTTTTTGATAGAACAAATGATGAAATGAAAGTGCCATCGGTTGTAGTGGATGATTGCAAGGGAGCTTTTATGGCTACAGAACATCTTATTAAAAATGGGTATAAAAGAATAGCACACGTACTAGGACCACAGAATATAAAGGGTTTTCAAGATCGGTTTAATGGGTACAGGGACGCATTGAAAAAAAATAATATAGCAACAGATGACAAACTTATTTATCAGGGTAATATATCTATAGAAGCTGGAAAAGCGGCCGTTGATTATTTTTTTGGACTAGATGAAATACCTGATGCTGTTTTTGCGGTGGAAGATTATACCGCTTTAGGAGTTATTAAAGGACTAAAAGAGAGAAAAATAAAGATACCGGATGAGTTTGGTGTTATTGGTTTTGCCAATGAAAATTTTGGTGAACACATTACACCTTCTCTATCATCTGTGGACCAGCAAACAGTTGAAATGGGGAAAGCGGCAATGGGGCTTTTAATGGATATTATTGCAAAGAATGAAGGCAATAATGAGATTGTGTTGAGAGAGAAAATTGTATTGGAGCCTTTATTTTATTTCAGAGAGTCTTCAAAAGGTAAAAAACCGACAGAAAAATCACAACATGATAAATTATTGATCGCAGAATTATCTTAATAAAATAACCGGAAAAAAAAATTAGGTACAGCGGATAGTTAAGGAACAAATTTTTAGAAATAATTATAATGATATCTACACATATTATCACCTTACTGCAAATTTAAAACAAACACAGTGATCAACAATTTCTTTAACCAAAACACGATTGCATTATGAAAAAACAAACAAATGTATGTTGCTCAGGTAACAAAAGCCAGCTATATGGCTTGCCTGTGTATCATTTCAAAAAATTTCTGCTCGCTAGTTTAATTCTACTGTTTACTTTTGGTGCCCAAGCTCAAAAGACTCATATTACCGGTATTGTAAAAGATGACAAAGGTAATCCTGCATCAAATGTAAGTGTTACCGTAAAAGGTACTAAAACAGGGGTAGTAACAGACGCTAATGGAGCTTTTTCCATTGATGCCCCCAATCAAAAATCAGTATTGGTGATATCCAATACTGGCTTTCAACCCCAGGAGTCAATAGTGGGGAACAGAACAAATTTTAATTTTGATCTTGTTATTGCAGCAGGTAACTTAAATGAAGTGGTAGTAGTAGGTTATGGTACTCAAAAGAAAGTTACCCTTACCGGTGCAGTTGCAGTGGTAAAAGGTTCTGATCTTGCTAAATCTCCTGCAACTAATCTTTCCAACTCCATTGCAGGCCGTTTACCAGGTGTGGTAGCTGTTAACGCAAGTGGCGAACCTGGCTACGATGGATCAACTATCCGTATCCGTGGTTCAAATACCCTGGGCAATAACGATGCGTTGATCGTTATTGATGGTGTGCCAGCACGTGAGGGTGGCCTTGACCGTTTAAACCCTATGGATATTGAAAGTATGTCTGTACTAAAAGATGCCTCTGGTGCCATTTATGGTGCAAGAGCGGCCAATGGTGTTATTTTAATTACTACTAAGCGTGGTAGAAGTGGTAAGCCGGAACTTTCTTATAGCCATAATTCAGGCTGGGCGGCCCCAACAGTTATACCAAAGATGACAAATGCCGTACAGTATGCTACCATGGCTAACGAAATCGAAATATATAAACTGCCTCCGGCAGAGTGGGCTGCTGCAAATGCTGCATTTAAAGCTACCGGAACTTACACAACCGCTGGCAATAGTGTGATAACTGCTCCTTTTTTACCAGACGATTTCAAGAAATTTGCAGATGGTTCTGATAAATGGGGTCATCCAAATACTGACTGGTTTGGTACCGTATTGAAAAAATGGTCACCTCAATCAAAAGATAACCTGCAATTGGTTGGAGGATCAGAAAATGTAAAATACCTTGCATCTTTAGGGTATCAAAACCAAGACGGGTATTATAAAAATTCTGCTACAGGTTACAAGCAGTATGATATGCGTATTAATATGGATGCCAAAGTAAACAAATATGTAAATTTTGGTTTGGGTATTGTTGCACGCCAGGAAAACCGTTTCTACCCAACAAAAGATGCCGGATCTATTTTCCGTATGCTAATGAGAGGTTATCCAACTAAAAATGCGATTTGGCCAAATGGCCAGGCTGCACCGGATATTGAAAATGGAGAACAGCCGGTAGTTATTACCACCAATCAAACAGGGTATGATAAAGACACCCGCTATTATTACCAAACCAATGCCAAATTGGAAATTACCAACCCATGGGTAAAAGGTTTAAAGTTCACTCTAAACGCTTCTTTGGATAAATACCTTCAGCAGTCCAAAAGATGGGTAAAACCTTGGTATATCTATAACTGGAATAATGATATTGCTAATCCTATGACGACTGCTGTTGCAAAAGGCCCTACTACGCAGCCTACGCTTAACCAAGGTTCAAGCGATAAGTTAAATATAATGCTGGAAGCCATCGGATCTTACGAGCATTCTTTTGGTAACCACAATATTACTGTGCTTGCCGGTGTAACAAAAGAAACTTTTAAAGGAAGTTACTTTAACGCCTTCCGTCAATATTTCCCATCTTCAGCAATTGAACAATTATTTGCAGGAGGTTTAACTAACCAGCAAACAGGCGGTGCAGCATTTGAAGGTGCCCGTTTAAACTATTTTGGCCGTGTAGGATATAATTACAAAGAAAAATACCTAGCAGAGTTTCTTTGGCGCCAGGATGGCTCTTATAAGTTTCCAGAAGCACATCGGTTTGGTTTCTTCCCTGGTGTAACAGCCGGCTGGAGAGTTTCAGAAGAAAACTTTTTTAAAGACAATGTAAAGTTTATCAATTCCCTCAAATTACGTGGCTCATGGGGTCAATTGGGTAACGATAACGTTTCTTACTTTGGCAGGTTGACTGATTACGATTATCTCGCCACTTACAGTTACGGGAGCTATACAGCCGGTAACCAGGTTGTTCAAACACTTGCGGAAGGTCCTCTTCCTAATACAGCCCTTACCTGGGAAGTTGCAAATAATTACAATTTTGGTTTAGATATGACTCTTTTGAATAACAAGTTGAGTGTTGAATTAGATGTATTTCAAAATCACCGCTCAGGAATTTTGTGGCAAAAAGCGGGCGCAGTTCCACAATCACCAGGGATTAATTTACCCGCTTCAAATATCGGAAAAGTAGATAATAAAGGCTGGGAAATTAAAGTGGGCTACAACAATGCGATTGGCGATTTGCGTTATAACGTAGGTATTAACGGTGGTTATGCTAAAAATAAAATTATATTCTTTAGTGAAACACCTGGAAGACCATCTTATCAGCAGTCTACAGGACACGTAATGCCTACCAATGCAGGATCTGAAGATGACATGCTGCAATATCAGTACGATGGTATATTTAAAGATCAGAAAGAGATTGATGCCAATACCCTTGATTATACGGGTGTAGGCGGTGCTGGAAAATTGTTTCCAGGTAGTATGAAATTTAAGGACTATAATCATGATGGAAAAATTAACGGCCTGGACAGGGTGAGAAGCGATAAAAACCAGACTCCTAGTTTCCAGGGTGGTTTAACAATCGGATTGCAATACAAAGCCTTTGATCTGAATGTATTGTTTCAGGCTGCTACAGGTGCCGAACTGTTTATACAAACAGAAACTGGTACTATTGGTAATTTCCTGCAAGATACGTATGATCATCGCTGGACCCTTGACAATCCAAGTTCAGTATATCCCCGTACAGTTGATAGAAACAACCAGTATTTCTCCAACCGTAATACGTTTTACACTATAAGTACTAATTACGTGAGGCTTAAAAACTTTGAGGTCGGTTATACACTTCCTTCAAGACTTGGAAAAAAATTGGGCATCAGCCGCTTTAGGGTGTATGTAAATGGGCTTAATATGGCTACCTGGTCTAAAGAGAAAATTTATGATCCGGAATCTCAAAATAGCGATGGACATTATTATCCGCAGTCAAAAATTATCAACACAGGCGTAAACCTAACCTTCTAAATTATAACAATGAAAAAGATACTAAAAACAATTTTAATACCACTGTGTTCAGTCATCCTGGTTACTTCATGTAATAAGGATTTTCTGAATACACAACCGCTGAATGTAGCAGCGGCCGGGGCTACGTGGTCGGATGCATCGCTTTCGGAAATGTTTGTTACCGAAATTTATAATGGTGTTGGCGAAGGCTACCTGCAACAAAATAGCCTGGATAACCAGACCGATAACTGCCTCTTTAATTTCGGCAGACAGAGCATAATGGAAAGTAATATCAGCCCTGATAATCCAGGTGACAGGCTTGGTACCATGGAATGGGGTAATATGTATCGAAGAATAAGGGCTACAAACATAGCACTCCAAAACTTAGCAACTGCTCCTTTTGCGGCTGATATTGTAGATCGTTTAAAAGGGCAGGTTTATTTTCAGCGTGCCTATTATCACAATCAGTTACTTCGGTATTATGGGGGCATTCCTATCATTAAAATAGCATATGGATTGGATCAGGATTATAACACACCCAGAAACACTTATGAAGAGTGTGTGAAAGCTATCGTAAGTGATCTTGATTCTTCTGCCTCATTGCTGGATGGCAAATCACTTCCACAGGGGCGTGCTTCCAAAGCAGCAGCAATGGCACTTAAATCAAGGGTGCTTACTTATGCAGCCAGTGATTTACACGATATACCTACCGCAAAGCAAAACTCTACTCTTATTGCGGGTTTTGCAAATCCTGAATTGTTGGGCTATGTAAGTGGAGATAGAAATGCACGCTGGGTAGCAGCAAAGGCTGCTTCCAAAGCAGTCATAGATTTGGGACAATTTGGCTACAATTTTGGCCTTACCGCACCTCAATCAAAGGCAGATGCGATGAGCGATTACACAAAATTATCTTTGTCAAGAAATGGTGGTGAAAAGGAGGCGATTTTTGGTAAATATTATATCAATGCAGCTACAGATGATTGGGGCGCATGGTATCCAAGAAACAATATGCCTAACGGTTATCACGGCTGGTCATCTACAGAGCCTACCCAAAATTTTGTTGATAATTATGAAATGATGGATGGTACAAAATTCGATTGGAACAATCCAGCCCAGGCTGCTGCTCCTTATGAAAACAGAGACCCCCGTTTTTATGCTTCTGTTTTTTATGACGGCGGTGCATGGAAACCACGTACAACAGATGGTGCTACATTTGATCCCTATGGTGAGTTACAATTTGGTACTTACCAAACAGGAACAGGTGGTGGAACTACCGTTGCTTATGCAGGATTGGATACCAGGAACAGTAATATTGAAAACTGGAATGGTACCAGGACGGGCTATGTGATTAAAAAATTCATGGACCCTAATCCAGCTATTGTAGATATGAACCAAAAACAAGAGGTTCCAACTATAGTGGTTAGATATACAGAAGTAATATTTAATTATATAGAGGCTTGCCTGCAAACAGGAGATGAAGCAACTGCTAAATCATGGCTTAATCAGATACGATTCAGAGCAGGTATGCCCGCAATTACCGCCTCGGGTAGTGCACTCGTAAATATATACCGTAATGAACGAAATGTTGAAATGTTTGCCGAAGATCAGCGGTTTTTTGATGCAAGACGCTGGATGATTGCTCCATCAGTATTTGGGCAAAAAGTAAGGATTATGGTAATTACCGGATCCCTAAAACCCGGAAAAACGGTGACTACTTATCGTTACAGCAAGGACAATTATAATTATAATTATCATGTTCAGGAAATTGAACAAGGTGTTGAAAACCGAAGCTGGAATGATAAAGTCTATTTCCCTCCTTTTTATCGTGATGAAATAAGCAGGAATAACAAACTTATTCAAAACCCAGGTTATCAATAACAATTAATACCTTACATTTTAACTGCGCCGGCAAATAACCGGCGCAGTTTTTATTATAGGGCTCAAGTAAAATTCTTAAATTTTTAAATTCTGACCGTTTATTTTTTGAATTATATCAAATTAAATTAGCCGTTAATAAACTACGACTAAATGTTAGGGAAAGAAAGGTGTACATGATTGAATTACAATTAAAATGTTTTACCTATTATTAAATTTTTACCAGATCTAATTTTACTTTTCTTTATCAATGCATAGTGCGAAATAAAAACTATTTTTGAAGCTATAGTTTTCTTGATTTTTTTAATTTTAAATATCAGTCCAATTGAACAAAAATATTATTCTAAACTGTATTATTGCATCCTTCATATTGCTGATAAGTGCCTGCCACAATAATAAAACTTCAACTGAAACTACAACTGAAACTTCGGCTACAGATTCAGCACATCTTTTTACATTGTTGCCAGCAGACAGCACTCATATTGATTTCACCAATTTGCTTACGGAAGGTGTCAATACCAACGTATTACTGTACGAATATTTTTACAATGGCGGTGGAGTAGCAGTTGGAGATATTAATAATGATGGGTTACAGGATATTTATTTTTCAAGTAACCTTGGAGATAATAAATTATACCTCAATAAGGGCGGCATGCATTTTCAGGATATTACTGTTGCTGCCAATGCTCAGTCAAGGCCCGGTCCATGGAAAACGGGTGTAACAATGGCGGATGTTAATGGCGATGGCAAAACGGATATTTATGTTTGTTATTCAGGTAAAATGCCTGCGGTTAAAAGAGAAAATCAATTATTTATTAATACAGGAAATGACGCCAATGGCATTCCAAAATTTGAGGAGCAGGCCAAACAATATGGCTTGGCAGATTCAGGATACAGCACCCAGGCATATTTTTTCGATTTTGACCGTGACGGCGATTTGGATATGTTTTTATTAAGCCATAATCCCAACAACCTGCCTTTATTAGACGAATCAAGCACATTGGCTGTACTTGCTAAAAGGGATAATAATATCGGCGTAAAGTTGTACAGAAATGATAACAATCATTTTGTAGATATAAGCGCACAAGCGGGATTTAGCAGTTCTTCGCTTACTTATGGTTTAGGGGCGGGCATCGCCGATATAAATTTGGATGGGTGGCCGGATATTTATATTTCTAACGATTATGGTGTACCGGATTACATGTATATCAATAATAAAAACGGCACGTTTACCGACCAGCTAGGATCTGCCTTGGGCCATATCAGTCTTTTTTCAATGGGTAACAGTGTTGCCGATATTAACAATGATGGCCTTCCGGATATTTTTACGCTCGACATGCTGCCGGAAGATAACATGCGCCAGAAATTATTATTTGCTCCGGATAATTATGAAAAATTTGAGCTGGGGTTGCGCAGGGGGTTTCACCACCAGTATATGCGTAATATGCTTCAGATAAATAATGGTGACGGCACTTTTAGTGAAATAGGCCAGTTAGCCGGTATCTCCAATACAGACTGGAGCTGGGCACCCTTGTTTGCAGACCTTGATAATGATGGCTGGAAAGATTTGTATGTAACCAATGGATACCTGAGAGATTTTACCAACATGGATTTTTTAAAATATAAATATGATTTTATTCAAAAAAAAGGACGCTTACAAAAAGAGGATGTACTGGATATTATCAAGCAGATGTCATCTAGCAATGTAGTAAATTATACTTATCAGAATAAGGCCGATCTAACATTTAAGGATGTAGGTAAACAGTGGGGCCTAACC